>JAUNGJ010000072.1:0-6320 GCA_030524585.1 Eubacteriales bacterium
TTCGTCTCATAGATATCGTCAAGTTCTTTTATAATCTTCATTGCAATCTGATAAGCCTGCCGAAATGCAAAGCTGGAGGATCGAACCGGCGAAGAAACGATCGCGATATCACGGATGCCTGTGCCGCGGACCCGAAGGCGGACCTTCAACTTTTTTATTACTTTCATATTCTTTTTATCTTCCTTCAAGTTGGTCAATTCTTCCGGAAATAGTTCGGGATCGCACACCAGCTTATACCCTTGCAGCTCATCATAGCGGTAAATTTCCGGTCTGCCGTATTCTTTTGTAATCGTCGGATTGCCGGGAATACAGAATTTCCGGTTTCTTTCATCGATCAGCAGCAGGGTTCCCACCCGGCGGCTCGTCTGAAATCCTTCTTCTCCCATCCTCAACGGAACCCTGTTGATTTCATATGTCTTTTTCAGCTCTGAGAGAGTTTTTCCGGTAATTGTATCTCGGAAGCCATTGCTGACAACAGAATAACATTGTTTACAGATGATTCCGTCTTGACAGTGGAATCCCTTGAATCCTATCTTATTCCCGCAAATATCACATTTCTTTGCCATAATATTCTCCTGACTCCTGTAAATTACAACAAGCGGCCCCTACAGGGAACCGCTTGCACCACATTCTTTTCCAGCTTCCTGTATTAAACAAGAATATTGAAAAATCCTCCAATTATGCCGACGACAACCATCAGCAGAATAACCTTAACCGATGTCCATTTTTTCTGTAATAGACCGTATACTCCAAGGGTTGCACCCAATGGAAGAATATTCGGAAGCACTGCGTCAAACAGACTCTCCTGTAAGGAGAATTCCGCTCCCGAAGTTGCAATTGTAAGTCCACAGGTAACACTTACATAATTTACGATCAATCCTCCCATAACCATACAGCCCATGATGGACGCTGCTTTCAGAAGCTTGTTAAGAATTCCCTTTTCCAGGAAATCCATGATCGCGTCACTTCCGGCATTATACCCAAACATAAAGTTTGCATATGAGAAAATGTAAGTAAGCAGGAACATTACTACTGCATACACGATCGCTCCCCAGATATTTCCGTCGCCGGAACGGGTAATATCAATGCAGAGCGCCAAAAGAATCGGAATAATAACACCCTGCCAGATTGTATCTCCTACACCGGCCAAAGGACCCATAAGGGATGTCTTAATATTGGTAATAAACTCATTTGGAATATCCTGTCCCATGGCTTTCTCCTCTTCCAGGGAAATTGCCAGACCGAGAATACAGGAACCAAACTCCGGATGTACATTAAAAAACTCCATCTCACGAGTCATTAAATCAATCTGTTTTTCCTTATTATCCGGATACAAATACTTTACAACCGGCAGGAATGTATGCGCACATGCCATACCCATCATTCTCTCATAGTTATAACAAGTCTGCACCCAGGTCTCCCAGATCATGGAGGCTCTAAACAGCGCTTTTTTCGGAATAAGTCTTTGTTTCCATTCTTTCTTTGCCATTTTTATTCAACCTCCTTTTCTAATCCTCATCCGGATCATAATCCGGATCGTATGCTCCCGCCGGAGCGCCTGCTGCTGCAACTGCTGGTTTCTTTGAATCGGTAACCTGAATGTAAATAACGGCTGCAATCAATCCAAGAATTCCCTGCTCAATCAGTGACATACCGGACACTGTTGCGATCATGAATCCCAGGAACAGGAAAATACGGGCCTCTCCCTTGAAAATATACTGCAAAGTAATCGCAATACCAAGAGCAGGCATCAATCCGCCGATAACCTGGAATATCTGAAGCGGCTTTCCTGCGCAAAGGTCAATAAATGACTGAATGTAATCTGCCCCAAAGTATGCTGCAAGCGTACATGGAATAACACAGATCACTGCCGAGAATATCTGCGGCAAAATAACATTGGACAAATATAATTTATTAAATTTGCCTTCTGCCACCCATTTATCTCCCATATGTACAAATACAGAGTCAATCGTCATACGCAGATACCATACGATTGTACCAAGCAATCCCAAAGGAACCGCAATCGCTAACGCCGTATTGGCGTCCAGATTTCCCGTGATCGCATACGCCGTACCAAGAACGCCCGCCAAAGCCATATCTGCCGGCATAGAGCCGCCTGCAGAAATAAATCCCAGATATACCAGGTTGATGGTTGCTCCAACCACTGCTCCTGTAACCGGATCCCCCAAAAAGCAGCCTGTTATAAATCCACACACTAATGGTCTTTGCAAAGTCCAAAGTCCGACGAAAGGCAGATTTGCCTCAGCCAGCCAGTAAAGAATTCCGCAAAGAATAGCTGTTACTATACTCATATCTTATTCTTCCTTTCCTAATCTTACTTTAAACCAAATATTTCTTTGGCCTTTTTCAGTGCATCATCAATCTCAACCACACCCTGCTCCGGCACAAGCTGATAGTACACGCGCACTCCGTTCTTCTGCATCTCCTCACATGCCAGAACCTCTTCCGGATTCAGAGCCACATTATTAATAAATGGCTTTCTCTCACCACGGATACCGGCTCCTCCAAGATTTACTTCCTTCAGCGGAACTCCTGCCTTTACCAATCGGCTGTACGTAATCGGCGTCTTTGCAAGCAAAAGAAGCCTCTCTCCGTCCACGCCGGGAACCATCAGTTTCTCAGCCGCTTTTTCAACGTTGTATACGATTACCTTGGTGCCAGCCGGAGCCAGTGCTTTCACAACACGTACGTTAAACGTATCCTTTGCCACCTCATCGTCAATGATGATAATCTTATTTGCCCTAAACGTCGGCGTCCATGCTGTAACAACCTCGCCGTGAATCAGACGGTCATCCACGCGTGCCAACACAACATTTCTCATCTTTTAATCCTCCTCTTCATCAGATTCCATTAACATTTTTCTGACATCCACATAGCTGTCTTTTGCCGCATTAATAGCCGCATCGCACAGTCCTTCACAGGTAGCACCGTCAAAATCCCTCTCCAAAAGTACCGTCATCAGCATCGCGAGATTCGTTCCTGTGACATGATAGAGATCATAATTTCTGGTCAGGGAAACAACTGTATTAAACGGTGAGCCATGTTTTAATTCTGTCAGAAAAATAATATTTTCAGCACCGTACTTTTTAATTTCCTCTTCCAGAACCTCTGACAAATCAGAAACTGACTGTTCCGGGTACAGGCAGTATGCCGCGATATTATCCTGTTCCCCCAGAAGCATCTGAACTGTATTCAGCATTCCCTTGGATTGTTCTCCGTGCGAAACAAGCACAACACGAATTTTGGAATTAGCCATTATCAATTCGTCCTTTCTTTATTTAATTCACAAGCCAAAATTTACGATGTTTTTAGAGAGAAGCAGCGTATTTTGTTGTGACTCATTTGGCAAAAGTCATATGTAACATGGCTTATGTTAGTACAATCATAGCACAGCCATTTTGTAAAGATACACAAATTAATTGCGCAATAATTCCGAAATTTGTGCAATTTGTAATTTGCGTTTCCCATGTTTGAATTTCGCAATTTGTCAAATCCTATACGCAAAGGCATTTCACTCAAAGTCGAAATATGTTTAGCCTTTTCCAGACAAACATAGTGATATACTGTTAAAAGTGTTATATTAAAATTAGATTAGGTATGTATGAATATGAAAGGTGGAACTAAAATTGCTGTTGAACCAACGACAATTGGAGATCGTTCTGGAGCTCTTTGAAAACCCGGAGACCTATATGACTGCCTCCTATTTTTCAAACAAGCATCAGTGCAGTCTGCGTACAATCCAGAACGATATCAAACAGATCAAAGCAGAAATGGGGGTTGCTGACTGTGTAATTTTTGAATCGATCGCAAGAAAAGGATGTAGGATCATCGTTAAAGATTCCGACAGATTTCTTACGCTAAAGGATTCTTACTATCAACAGTTTGGCTCTACTACCATAAATTATCCAAACGGGAGAATTAGTCAGCTTTTGCATTTGCTTTTAAAAGAACATCGCGCAATATCTCTTTACGATTTGGAGAATGCAATCTTTGTGTCGCGCTCTACGCTGCTGAATGATTTGAAGAGCGTCAGCGATGTTATAAGCAAATACAACCTGGAGTTGCTGCGCGGCTCTAACAAAGTAATGATCGACGGCAATGAAATCAACAAACGTCTCTGCATGATGGAGCAGAATCTGATTATTACCAGCAATATCGGCTCATTAACCGAGCCCTCTTCAAATGCTCCGATCGAAAAAATAAAGAATATACTGGTGGAAACTCTGGTTTCCTTCAAGCATCCGATTACAGAATCCTCTCTGAACAACGCCATTGTCCGCATTTATGTGGCGCTGCAGCGTATGCAGGATTGGTTCTTTATCGCGCCCTCCGACCTGGAGATCACAGAGGATCTGGAACCGGAACGAACCCTGGCGAAGGCCGTGTTCGACCGCATTGGCAAAGAGTATTTTATCCGCATTCCCGACGCCGAGGTCGATTACTTTGCTCTCTACATGAAAGGCCAGGGAAGCTACAACACTCCTGACATTATTTCATCAGATATTGACGGTCTGGTGCTGGATGCACTGGCAGAGATCCGTGAACAGCATGGAATCGATTTGACAGATAATCTGAATCTCCGGATCGCATTGACACTGCACACAACTTCTCTGATTGTGCGGCTCAAGTATGACATGCAGTTAAAAAACCATCTGGTTGATTATATCAGGCAGTCGTTTCCTCAGGGTTTTGACCTGGGTATTTATTTTGCTTCTCACCTGCAGAAGGTATTCTGCAAAAAAGTAACCGATGATGAGATTGCTTTCCTTGCAATCCATCTGTACACCGCTCTGGCCGGACAGCATCGGGCGGTGGGCACAAAGAAGATTCTGGTTATTTCTTCTATGCGCCAGAGCGAAAACATCCTGCTTCGCCAGACTTTACTGAACTGGTTCTCAGATGTAACGGCAGAATTAATCTTTAAAGTTCCGGAGCAGATTGCCGAAGAAGATATGGATGATTATATACTTCTTACAACTGAAAAAAACAAATTTTATGACCTGGGACTTGCATTCTATGTAGATCCATTTCCCGGACGTCAGGATTACCTGAACCTTAAGTTAGCGATTGACGGATTTCAAAGCATAGCGGACATTACTTCTATCTTTTACAGAGACCTATATCGCGTACGAAACGAAAAAGACAGAGAAATCATTGTCCAGCAGATGTGCAAAGAGGCTTCTGAATACTTTGAGCTTGAAGCTGACGCCTATCAAAGCGCCGTATTCCAGCGCGAAAATATGCGGAGCACCTATTGGGGAAATGGAATTGCCGTTCCCCATCCTCTGACAGCGGTCTCTTCTGATACCTTTGTTTCAGTTACCGTGCTTCCTCAGGCGGTGGCATGGGATAAGGAAAAGCACATGGTAAATCTTGTGCTGATGGTGTGCATTGGCAAAAATAACTCCAAAGCTTTCCAGTTATGGAATTATTTATCAAAGGTTTTCACAGATAAAGACTTTGCAAAGCATCTGCTTCCCAATCCGGCCTACGAACATTTTATTCAGCTGTTAAAGGAAGCAATTACCCTGAATGTTATCAATTAGAGGAGGATTCAAGTAATGACAATAAGCGAAGCAATCGCAAACACGCAAGAAAAACGAGTAGGCGTCATGAACAGAAGATCCGTGCGTTACGCACAGTCGCTGCTGTCGGATGATGAAAATGTCATCGCTGCTATTGTTGCAAATGTCCGTACCAAACGCGACAATTACCCGGGCATTGTAGCGATTACCGACCGGCGCATATTGACCGCCTGCGGCCTCCCTGGCATCAAACGCAGCTTCTCTATTCCATTGGATGAGCTTGAAAACTGTGAGGAAGCCAGCACGGTGATTCAGTACAAAGTAACCTTCCGCACGCGCCGGGAAGCTATTGTAGTCACCGCCGATCCGGATGTAGGCGAAGCCTTTTCCGCCTATATCGCCCAGCTTAATGGCGAAGATTTGGAATCCGTAAAGCTAAAAATAACCGGAAAAGTATCCAAAGCTACATTTTTAAAGTATAAGATGCGCAATCAGGCATACAAGGAGCAGGCAAAAGCCCGCGATCTTTCCAATGACATACTTCTTCAGGAGAAAGCTGCTGCCCGATTTGATTCTGCCGAATCAGATAAGGATAACTCCAAACCTTCTTAGCAGGTTTTAAACATAAAATATACCGGCCCGCATTCTGCAGGTCGGTATATTTTATATATAGGATACTAAAAATAGGAATTTACTGATCCTCATTTACAAAGTCTACTACCTTCTTAGCCAGCTCCTCTGTCACTCCCAAATCTGCCATCATAGACAGCATGG
>JAUNGJ010000072.1:6420-8152 GCA_030524585.1 Eubacteriales bacterium
ACCTTCTTAGCCAGCTCCTCTGTCACTCCCAAATCTGCCATCATAGACAGCATGGTGTAACGGGCGCGGGTTTCCTTCGCATAGACAAGTGCATTGTACAGACGTTCGGAGTCAAACCCGATCTGAGCCGGATAATATGGCGCCTCGAGGCTTTTCAGGATTTCAATCATCCTGTCTGCCGTCGGCATATTATCATCCATAAGCTTCACGATCTCATCCCAGTGCTCTTCTATCGCATCAATTCTCGCAAGCCGTCCGCTGACTTCATTTTTCTTTGACTCATGCTCAAGTTCTATAATGGAGCTTGCGGAAGCACCATAAATTTCACTGATCTTTGCTTCCCATGCTTCCTGGTCATATGCCTTAGCTTTTGCGCGGGCTGCCTCAAAATCCGGTCTGCTCTCACGCAGAAACTCTGTCATCTTCAGAATCATAACCGTTCCTACCGCAACCTTTGTTCCGTGCAGCACCGGAATCTTTCCTTCCTGCAGCTCCAGCGTCTCCCAGAAATGGCACATATGATGCTCACATCCGGCTGCCGGGCGGGAATTTCCGATAAAACTCATGGCAACGCCTGTAAGTACCAATCCCTCCATGATATCGCCAATTACCTCAGGATCTCTGGACGCAACATTATCAGCGTTAGCCAGCACGTTTTCAATACAATCTGTAACCAAATTTACAATCGTATCACAGTAATACTCATTATTTACCACTTTGGAAATCCGCCAATCGTTCAGGCAGGTGAACTTACCAAGCAAATCCCCTAATCCGGCTGCCACCATGCGCGGCGGAGCCCCGCAAAGCACGTCCGTATCACCAATGATAAAGAGTGGAGTCTGCGCTGGAATCGTAACCTTCATACTATTGATAATCAATGCCGCTCCGGAAGATGCAAATCCATCCATTGGCGCCGCTGTAGCCACGATTGCATAGGGAACACCCATCTGATAGCTAAAAAACCGGCACATATCATTGATAGAACCTGTTCCGACAGCCACCACCAGGTCGCAGTCTCTGTCTGCGTCAATCATCAGCTCGCCCAGCGCTTTCTCATCCGGAATGAATCTCCCGCCGCAAAATACGTGGGCCTTCGCCTTGATTCCTGCCTTTTGTAATATTTCCATAACCTTTTTGCCAGCGATTCCATAAGTAATTTCATCGCAGGCAATATACAGATTCCTGAACTGATACTTCTCTACATAGTCCGGAAGTGAATTCATTGCTCCTGCACTGACAGTTACACCCTCCAGCACTGTGGAATGTCTCTTTCCGCAGGAACAATCAAACGGTCTGCCTAAATAGTCTTCGAGCTTCAACGCTTTGTTCATAATCTTAACCGCCTTTCACAAATGATATGAGGGTCTTCTCTCTAAAATCTGTAAATATCTCAAACTCATATACGCTTCCTCTATCATCAGTTTATCAAAGCAAAGCCCGTACAAAGCCTAAATATCCTTCGCATCCTGCTTGCAATTTTGGCGGTTTGCCGTCAGCAATCTGCATTCCTATTTCGAAGTCCGAGCGAAAAAATGAAATTAAAAAATTGCAGGATTTTATCACAATTTCCGCAATGCGGCAAACAAAAAAGAGACCGTTTCCAGTCTCTTTCTTCCACAAGATTCATCAATGAAGCTCTATGATACAAATGCTTTTATTTTCTCATAAATGCTGTCCGCATCCAGGCCGTATTTCTTAACCAGCTCGGCTGCCGGTCCTGACTCTCCGAACA
>JAUNGJ010000073.1 GCA_030524585.1 Eubacteriales bacterium
TATAATCCTTGCTTATAGAAAAACCTCTTCCGCTAACTTCCGTAACCCTGCTGACGATCATAAATGCTTCGGGATCAATATCACGGATCAGGCGTTCTACCTGTGGAAGCTCACGGTTCGACAGAATACTTAATACTACCTGGGTTTCCTCCTGAAGATAACCTCCCTCTCCATACAGGATCGTGACCCCGCGGTCAACCTGTGCAAGAATGGCCTGTCTGATTTCTCCTACATGCTTACTGATAATCTTTACTTCTGTTTTCGTTGTACCCATCAGCATCACCTTGTCCAGGACAATCGTATAAATCAGTACAAGAATCACTCCGTACAGAACCCGCTCTACCGGATTATAGAATATCTGCCCCGCAAGTATCAGCAGATCAAAGACATTTAGGCTTACCGATACCGGTATGCGAAAATACTTATTCAGCACGAGAGGCGGAATATCCATGCCTCCTGTGGAGGCTCCCGTCCGAATCACAATACCCAGTGCAAGTCCTATCCCCAAACCGGAAAACAGCGTATTCAGTATCGGATCTTTTGTCACTGCAATTTCTCCCAGTACACGGTCCAGAATTTCCAGAGCAACCGGATAAGTAAAAGAGCTAATAACCGTCGTAAGTGCAAATTTTTTACCGAGCAGTACAAGACCAATCAACAGCATTACCATATTGAAAGCCAATACAAACATAGAAATCGACATTCCTGTAAAATGATGCACCAAAAGACCGATACCCGTCGTTCCTCCGGTCATTAAGTCTCCCGGAAGCAGAAACAATTTTACTGCCAGTGCATACAAAACATTTCCCAAAATTACGATTCCAACCGTCCAAACATTTCTCAGCTGCCTGTTCTCCATCTGCATACTCACTAAACCTCCACCATCCATATTCATGTAGCCTTAATATATCCTAAACCAACTGGCCATTCCTCCGTTATTTCCTACTTACAAAAAAAACACGCCTGCCAGAGAATTTTCCCTAACAGACGTGGATCAAGGCTGTGCCTAATACGTTTTCATTATAAAAGACGCTCCTGAAAAATGCAATCTTTTTCTCCATTATGCTTTTTTATTCCTCTTCTGTCCTTTTCAGCTCATGCGCATAGAGCTTCTTCTCATCGCTGATGAGAATCGTTCCCACACCTGCCACGCTGAAAAACTCTACCAGCAATGCGTGTTTGATCCTTCCATCCAGAATATGCACGCGGTTGACTCCCTGGCCTACTGCCTGAAAGCCACGCTCCACACGGGATATTACACCTTCCGTCACCCATCCTGCCTTCAGAAGCTTCCGCACTTCATCCACCGTCAATCTCGCATATACCTCCGTACGCTCCACATCCTTCCAGATCCCCCGGTGGGAAGACAGAAATACCAGCTTGTCCGCCTGCATTTTAATTGCAATCTCTAAAGCCGTATCCTTGGGATCAATAATCACATCCTCATTGTCAATATCATTTGGCACGATTACCGGAATATAGCCGTTATCCAGTGTCATATGCAGAGTATACAGATCAATTCCGCAGATACCGATCGCCTTGGTGCCGCATAACTCCAATAGCTTGGCAATCCGTTTATTCTCCCGGAATTTATCTACTCCCATTGGAGTATCATGCACCACGATCGGCCGCATTCCCACCGTCTTAAGCAGCGCAATATCCCGCATCAGTTCCTGTTCGTCAATCGGACTCAGATATTTTCTGCACCCATACTCGATCACCACTATTTTCTGATTAAAATCCCGGATATACGGCAGCGCCTGAATCAGAAACTCTGCCTTTGGTTCCACCTGCTCATATAATTTTTGATCCATCTCTTCTTCCTCCTGAAATAAGTATCTTCCTCAATAGAGAGAAATTTTTCTACAATGCTAATATTTACGAATCGTATCTTCTTCACTCTCTCCCGTATTTTCAATTGACCGGATCACCACATAATACCCGGCAGAAGGACCGACCTCCACGAAAACCCGGTCGCCTTCCTTATGTCCCAGAAGCGCCTTGCCCATCGGCGATTCAATGCTGATTCGTCCATTCAGGGAACTTCCTCTTACAGAAGTCACCAGCTTGTATACTTCCGTCTCATCATCCTCTTCAAAATATACCGTAACGGTATTATTAATTCCAACTTCATTCTCTGCCGATTGATCCGATACGATTTCTGCCGTTTTCAGCATTCTCTCCAAATAGCGAATCCTGCTCTCATTCTGGTTCTTATCCCGCTTTGCCGCATGATATTCAAAATTCTCACTTAAATCCCCATGAGCTCTGGCCTCTTTTACCGCCTCAATAGCCTCCTTGCGCACCACCAGTTTCCGGTACTCAATTTCTTTTTCTATCTTCTCCACATCACTCTGTGTCAACTGCTCCCGCATTCTTCTTCGCGCCTCCTTTTTATACGCTGTATTCAGCATAGCACAAAAAAAAGCACTCCGAAAGTATTTCTTTCAGAGTGCCCATATCTTTTCTATCTTCTGGAACTACAGTATAGCCTATTCCGTATTCTTCAGCGCATCTGTCATTGGAATCTTCTTTATCTTCCTCATTTGGAAAAATGCCACAACCGCATAGGTAATCACCCCTCCGGCAAACATTTCCGCAAAAATGGTATTGGGCACATAATACGGCAGCCACCCGGCATAATCTGCAAATACTGCTTTACAAATCATGGATATGATTGCATTTGAAATGGGAATCGTCACTGCAATCGAAATCAGGACCACAATCGTAGTCGTCATCACATACAGCCGGTTAATCTCGCTGTCCAGATAGCCAAGAATTTTTGCCATGGAAATGGACTGTGCGTTCTTCTCAATAATAATCTTTGCCAGCAGATAGATGATCAGCGCAAACATAATCAGACCAAAGCCCTGAAATAGCACCATCATTCCACCCATGGATACCCGCAGCTGCCTGCAGGTCTTATTCAGATCATCCAGCGTAATGGTTGCTGCAATATAATCTTCTCCGATATCGGTAATTTCCTGATTCGAGAAATAACCATTATAATATCCTTCCCGTTTGTCAAACATCCGGTTAAATTCGCTCTGACTCATAAATACCGCTATGGAAGACGGATATTCATAGATTCCGGCCACGGTAAAATCGTACTTCCCGTCATCATATGGTTCTTCCAGCTCAAAACTGTCCCCCACTCTGATTCCGTGTTTCTCTGCGAACGCATTGGAAATATACACATCCTCAGGCTTCTCAAAATCAATCTTTACATAGGCGCTCTCCTCACGGATGCCGTAAACTGTTACTTCCTCGCTTTTCATCTTTCCTTCCTGTGTCTTTAGGGTCGTGACACTGTATTTCTCCGCTCCCTCCGCCGATGTGGACATCATAGAATCCAAAAAAAACTGGTACAATATTCCACTTGCGCTTCCCTCCGGCTCATCCAGCTCAATATCCTGCAGTACATACTGATTCCCGCAGATCATATTAGACTTGATCTCTTCCTCAAAATGATCCAGAAGGGGCCCAAACATGGAACCAAACAGCAGAATAACATTTGCAAAGAATACCCCGGCAAAAATGGTCACATAGTTAGACATATTCTGGAAAATAATCCGGATCCGAAACCTTCTCATAAACTCGATTCTCTTACTTAAACGAAAGGCTCTCTTTTTCTTCTTTCTGCTCAGGTCTCTGCGCATAAACCGCAGAGGCGACAGTGAGAGCTTGCTCCAAAGCATTACCAGATTAATCACAAACAGAATACAAAGCGGTATCAGCGTTGTCTTTATAAATGCCTCGGCGCTCCAGATCGTCACATAGGTAGGAAGACTATAGCTTCCATAATACAGGGCCGCCATATAGTTCTTGAATACCGTATATCCAAGAATATTTCCCACCAGGGCCGCTATCAGCATGACAACCATTGGCATGGTCATATAATGGCATATCAATTCCTTTTTAGTATATCCTGACGCCCGCAGAGTTCCAATTACGGCAGCTTCTTTTGCAATGGTATTGCTGGTCGTAATCGCAAATACAAATGCAATGATCACAACAACGATATAGAGAAAAGCCGTAAACATGGCATTATCCCCGCCCATATCATCGCCGGTAAAGATAATCGCCTGATTGAGAAACTCCGGGATAAAATTCACTACCGTTGCCTTCCTGATCAGAACCTCTAAAAAGTCCTCCGCCATCACCTTGGCTTCCTTATCATCTGCCGGCGGATTATCATATTTCCAGGAATAGCCGTAATGAAGATGCGTATCATCCAGTGTGGCAAATCCATCTTCATTCATAATTGCCACGCCGAATTTCACCGCGTCAAACATCATATCTGATGTACTGGAAAACAGCGCACTGTAATCTGACAGTGCCACAAGTCCCGTCACCTCCAATGTCTGATCCCCAACGATCAGTTCATCCCCTGTCACAATCCCATTGTTGTCTGCATACATACGGTCAACTGCAATTTCATCTGCCGCCTGTGGAAATGCGCCGTCCATCAGACACACAAGATCAATCTCCGTCCTGTTTTTGAAAATACGAAGCGTACTCTCAATCTCTTTTGTCTCTTCTTCTATGTAAAAATTGGGATAAACTTTGACACCTGCTTCTTCGATGCCGGAAATCGTCTTTGCTCCCGCTTCACTTTCCAGTTCAAAGTTTCCGTCTTCGATATTGTATTTCTCAAAGCTCTCATCATAGGCAATAATCATACTTCCACTTGCCACCAGAAAACCGGACACCAGTGCAATTAGTCCTGCCAGAAAGAGAAACAGTACCGCATATTTTCCAAACTCGCTTTTCAGTTCTCTTGGAAGCCGCTTATTTAATGGATTCTTCATAGCTGCTTCCCCCTACCAATCAAGATCCATTGCGGATATTTTATTCTCATTGACGTAGTTTTTGCGCACCATCCCATCGCGCAGCTTAATCACACGGTCTGCCATATATTGGATTGCGGTGTTGTGAGTTACCATTACAACCGTATTCCCATACTTCTTGTTCACATCCTCAATCAACTTCAGTATTTCTTTCGAGGTATTGTAATCCAGCGCTCCCGTCGGCTCATCGCAGAGCAGAATATCCGGATTCTTGACAATCGCTCTCCCGATTGCCGTCCTCTGCTGCTGCCCTCCCGACAGCTGATTAGGCAGCTTGTGCCGATGCTCGTAGAGCCCCAGCGTCTTCATCAAATCATCCACATCCAGCGAACGGTCACTGAGATATGCTCCCACCTCAATATTCTCCCGAATATTCAGATTCGGAATCAGATTATACATCTGAAACACATATCCCAAATGTTTTCTCCGATACAGCGTCAATTCCTTATCTGACATCTCGGCCGTCTTCTCCCCGTTAATAGAAATATACCCCTGATCCGAATTATCAATTCCTCCGAGAATGTTCAGGAGTGTGGATTTTCCCGATCCGGAAGGGCCTAAAAGCACACAGATTTCGCCCTTCTCTATGCTCATATCAATACCTTTCAGCACCTCGACACGGCTCTCCCCTTCTCCAAAATGCTTCTCAATTCCTTTTATCTCTAAAAACATATAACTCCTTCTTGGTTAGCTCATTCTAACCAGTGAATATAAAATATAACCGGCAAAACCGGTTTATAAACAGTAAAGGGTGGTTAGTAAAAGCTAACCACCCTTATGATATACAAGATTTGCAGAAAATGCAAGAAATTATCCACAATTATTTGAATTTTACTGCCGTTCCATATGCAATCACTTCTGCTGCGCCGGACATCATCTGTGCCGAACCATATCGGATACCGATCACCGCATCGGCATCCATTTCCTTGGCCTCATCCACCATACGTTTTACTGCAATCTGGCGTGCTTCATTCAGCATCTCCGTGTATGCTACGATTTCACCGCCGACCAGTGTCTTCATACCTGCCATAAAGTCCTTTCCAAAATTCTTGGTCTGTACAACCGCACCTTTAACCATTCCTAATGCCTCAAAATCCTGTCCGGGAATATGCTCAATACTTAGAAGCTTCATCTTCTTCTCCTCCTTTAATCTCCTTCATCCGTTCAATCAGCACTGCCAAAACGCCTATGATAATTACAGCTGGGATTCCTATAAGAAACGCCAGTATGCCGACAGGCAGCGGTTCCTGTGCATTTCCCCAAAGCATAATGCCGATCATCCCGCCCATAAGGAGTATCATGATAATTGCGCCAATCAATGCCCCAATTGTTTTTTTCTTATGAATATCTGTCTTATTTACATCCATAAATCTCGTGCCCTCCTTCTCCAGCCGTTCCATTTGTTCCAGACAAGTATCCGCATCCAGTCTGTCCAGCGTTATATGCCCGTCAATCAGCTGCCTGCTTAACATCTGCATCTGTTCCAGACTTTCTTTCTGCCGCTCCAGCTCACCAAGATGGCGATGCAGACACATATCCAGGCCCTTCTCTCCCGAAAGAACTTTTTTAATTTCTTCGATCGGAATTGAAAGCTTTCGGAGAAGCTTAATCTGCTTTAACCGCTTAATATCCGCTTCATGATACTCGCGATATCCATTATCCGCTCTTTCCGGATTGAGAAGTCCCTGTTCTTCATAGAAGCGAATATTCTTTCTGGTAATGCCAACCAGCTCTTCCACGTGTTTGATCTTCATCTGGTTTCACCTCATTATTTCTTTGTCTGTACCTTTGTTATACAGCTTCCACAAGGTGGAAGGTCAATAGATTTTTCTAATTTTCTTCTAATTTAAAATAACAGATTCACAAACCCAAGCATCATTCCCAGCAAGCCGCCGATCCATACAAGAGCGTTGAGCTCCTTCCTGGAAATATCCATGATCAGTTTCTCCAGATAGATCGGATCAAATTCATTCACCTTCTCTTCAACAATAGCTGCCACGTCCAGCCTCTGAAAGAGCCGTTCGGATTTCTCATTCAGAACGCTCACATAGACTTCCCATATCTTCTCTTTGATAAACTCTTTCTTCTGCCAGAGATAAATTGCCACTTCCTTCATCGGCCTGTCCATCCAGCGGTCATACTCCTGATTCATATAGCCCTTTACAATGCCCGGACATTCCTCAATAATCATCTCATCAATCTTTTTGGCAATGCCGGGACGGGCCTTCTCAAGTGCAGGCTCCGCCACCAGCGCTACCATAGAATTCAGATTTTCCAGTATCTTCTTCATGGCAACATCCAAAATCTCATCACCAAGCTTCTGCTCCACCAGGTACGACGCCAAATACCCGGACACACGGTTTTCAAAGGTATCCACAGTCTGATCAATTGTTTCCAGGAACCCTTTGCTTTCCAGGTATTCCCCTACAGTTCCTTCCTCACATCCCAGCTTTTCAATCACAGTATCCACCTTCTTATCCAGGGCTTTTCTGAGATTGTCCGATACCAATGCCCTCTGCAGCGTCTCCGCATCCAGGAGGCTTCCGCCTACCGTCTGTCCGATCGCTCTGGCAATCCGGTTCTTCTCCTTCGGAATCAATCCCGGTGTAAAAGGCAGCGTAACCTTCCCAATCTTTACCGGATGAAGGGGACGAAACAGCATCTTAATTGCAATTCCATTCGTAATCAATCCAATCAGCCCGCCAATCAGCGGCGCAGCGATATATTCTAAACCAATCATATGTTATTCCCTTCTTTATCCTATCTTTTCTATCCTGTCTTTTTTCTTTATTGATATCATATTATTGGATTATTATACTAGAAATGTAATTATTTGTGAACCATAATGCGCAGTATTATTTATTACCCAATCTCCGTCCAGCCTGACCGCATAGATTTCTAATATCTGCCAATATTCCGGATATGCTACGTAGATTTTCTTATCCATCTGTACACTTCCACTATTTTTCATTTGCTTTTCAAGATAAATTGCCTTATGCTCATTTCTGCTAACATCTCTTTATCCATTGCGATTGCAGAAATGTTAGAACTCGCCCATGGCGCGCAAACATATAAAAACCTCCCAAAACAAAAGTTTTGAGAGGTTCGGACACATTTTTAATTTATCTCCTATGTACAAAAAAGATAAAATCCCCAGAACATACACGTTCTGGGGATTGAAGTTCGTATTTGATCTTTCGTTTGATTAACG
>JAUNGJ010000020.1 GCA_030524585.1 Eubacteriales bacterium
GTCTGTCCCAGTGCACACAGAGAATTGGACTTCAGATGAGCCGCCAGCTCCTCCAGTCTGTCCAAATCCTCCATGGTTCCCTGTCCCCTGGTAATCTTATCCAGAATCTCCAACATACGTCTGGTGCCGATACGGCACGGCGTACATTTGCCGCAGGATTCATCTACCGTAAATTCCAGGAAAAACTTGGCGATATCCACCATACAGGTATCCTCATCCATAACAATCAATCCGCCGGAACCCATCATGGAACCGATCGCAATCAGATTATCATAATCGATCGGCACATCAAAATGCTCCGCCGGGATGCATCCGCCGGATGGGCCGCCGGTCTGGGCCGCCTTAAACTTCTTGCCCTTCGGGATTCCTCCGCCAATCTCCTCTACGATCTCCCGGAGGGTGGTTCCCATCGGGATTTCCACAAGTCCGGTATTATTCACCTTGCCTCCCAGAGCAAATACCTTGGTTCCCTTGGATTTCTCCGTACCCATAGCGGCAAACCACTCAGCGCCATTTAAGATGATCTGAGGAATGTTCGCCAGGGTCTCTACGTTGTTCAAAATCGTCGGCTTCTGGAAGAGGCCCTTCAGTGCCGGGAACGGCGGACGCGGCCTCGGTTCGCCCCGGTTGCCTTCAATGGAAGTCATCAGCGCAGTTTCCTCGCCGCATACAAAGGCCCCCGCGCCAAGTCTCAGCTCAATATCAAAATCAAATCCTGTTCCGAAAATATCCTTACCCAGCATTCCGTATTCTCTCGCCTGTTTAATCGCAATATTCAGACGTTCTACCGCAATCGGATATTCTGCTCGAACGTATATGTATCCCTGGGAGGCTCCGATTGCATAGCCGGCAATGGCCATTGCCTCCAGTACGACATGGGGATCACCCTCCAACACGGAACGGTCCATAAATGCTCCCGGGTCGCCTTCATCGGCGTTACAACAGACATATTTCTGATCTGCCGCATTCGCCGCCGCAAATTTCCACTTCATACCGGTCGGGAATCCGGCGCCGCCGCGCCCACGGAGTCCGCTGTCAAGCAGGGTCTGGATCACATCCTCGGGACTCATCTCCGTCAGGACCTTGCCCAGCGCCTCATAGCCACGGGTTCCGATGTATTCTTCAATATTCTCCGGGCTGATCACGCCGCAGTTACGGAGTGCAATTCTGTGCTGCTTCTTGTAAAAATTCGTCTCCTGTAAAGGAAGCACATCCTCGCCTTTTACCGTCTCGTCATATAACAGTCTCTTTACCACATTGCCTTTTGCAAGATGCTCTTCCACGATTTCCGGAATATCTTCCTCTTTTACCATGGAATAGAACGCACCTTCCGGATACACGATCATGATCGGGCCCAGTGCGCACAGACCGAAACATCCTGTCTTGATCACGCACACCTCTTCCTCCAGACCGTTCTTCTTAATTTCTTCATCTAATCTCTCTCTGATTCTCTGACTTCCGGATGACGTACATCCCGTACCGCCGCACACCAGCACATGAGTGCGGTATTTGCCATGCTCTGTGGCAACTGCAGCAGCCAGAGATTCATGTTCAGAACGATATTCTACAGTTCCCTGCATCTTTTCTCTAATTACTCGTAATTCTTCCAGAGATTTCATACTGTCCCTCCATCTTTCTCGAATACTGCCTTACTGCTACTCATACTTTGCAAGGATATCGTCAATATCCTCAACCTTCAAACGTCCGTATACCTCATCATTAATAGTCATGACCGGCGCCAATCCGCAGGCGCCAATACAACGGCATGCATCCAGCGAAAATCTTCCGTCCGCCGTACACTCGCCTCCAACGATTCCAAGCTTTTCCATCAGCTTATTGTAAATATCGCCGGAGCCTTTGACATAGCATGCCGTGCCAAGACAGACGGAAATCTGGTATCTTCCCTTTGGACTTAAGTTAAACTGAGAATAAAATGTTGCCACTCCGTAAATCTTCTCCAGGGGAATACCCGTATGATCTGAAATCATCGTCTGTACTTCGATTGGAAGATATCCGTAAATATCCTGCGCCTTCTGCATGATCGGCATAAGAGCACCTTTTTCATCTTTCAGCTCTTCAATTACCGCAAGCAGTGCTTTTTCCTGTTCTTCAGTTCCGCGAAACGAAACAGTAGACTTTTTCGAAAGCATGTGATTACCTCCCTTTTCATATATTGTATAGTTCGTATTCAACTATTTATCATTCTATCATACAAATTGTCTAATTTCTACAAAAATAACAGGTAAATTATTGTTAATTTTCACTCATTCCCGTTAGTTTTTTCACTACTATCTGTCCGGAATACAAAAAAAACTCCGGCTTCTATGCTGAATTATCTTTCATTCAATACAAAAACCGGAGTCTTTTTATTCAGTTTTCCATCTCGACAATCAGATAAAATCCTCTTTCTGTTTCTTCAATCTTTCGAACAATGCCTTTTCTGGATTTAATGCGCTCTGTCGTTCGATAAATTCCTGACATAGCAATGGAGGGCTCTACCAGATATGTATACCTTCCGGTACTGGGACTTCGCTCGCTAAGAATAACCTCCTGCCCCTCTTCCACCAATCCCGGACGCTCCATCTTAAACCGTTCCTGTCTCATATTTTTATCCTCTTCTTTAAACTGTCTGTCAGACAATCAGCATCGCATCCCCAAAGGAGAAGAACCTATATCTCTCCTGAATTGCCTCTTCATATGCATTCAGCACATGCTCTCTTCCTGCAAGCGCAGATACCAGCATGATCAGTGTAGATTCCGGCAGGTGAAAATTGGTAATCAGACAATCCAGAACCTTAAACTGGTATCCCGGATAAATAAATATCTCCGTCCATCCGCTGCACTCTTTTAGCCTGCCGTTCTCGTCTGCTGCCGACTCCACTGTTCTGCAGCTTGTAGTTCCCACACAGATCACTCTTCTGCCATTATCTTTGGCGCGGTTGATCTTTTCTGCCGCCTCCGCTTCAATCTGATAAAATTCAGAATGCATGTGATGCTCCAGAATATCATCCACCTTCACCGGACGGAAGGTTCCAAGGCCCACGTGAAGAGTAACCTTGGCAATATCCACGCCTTTTTCTTCTATCTGCCGCAAAAGCTCCGGCGTAAAATGCAGCCCCGCCGTAGGCGCCGCTGCAGAACCGGTATTCTTCGCATATACTGTCTGATAACGATTCTTATCCTCCAATTGATGGGTAATATAAGGCGGCAGCGGCATCTGCCCCAGCTGATCTAATATTTCTTCAAAGATTCCTTCATATTCAAAACGTATCAGACGATTGCCCTCATCTACAATATCTACAACCTCTCCTACAAGAAGTCCGTCTCCAAAACTGATTCTGGTACCAGGCTTTGCTTTCCTTCCGGGTTTTACCAGGGTCTCCCACACATTACCTTCGCCCCTTTTTAGGAGTAATACCTCAATCTTGGCTCCGGTACCTTCCTTTGCGCCAATCAGTCTTGCGGGAATAACCTTAGTGTCATTTAGAACCAGGCAGTCGCCTGGTTCTAAATAATTGATTATTTCTTTAAAAATATGATGGGAGACTTCTCCGGTTTCTCTATTCAGCACCAGAAGTCTTGAACTGGACCGGTCCTCAAGCGGATCCTGCGCAATCAATTCCTCCGGCAGATCAAAATAAAAATCCTGACGTTTCATATACTCTCTCCTGCTCTATTTTCGAAGCTCGATTCCCATCTCTTCCAATGCCTTCAGGATCTTATCCATGGCTCTGGTAATATCCGCCTCTTCCAGCGTCTTATCCTTAGCACGGAATACAATCGAGTATGCAACTGACTTGAAGCCCTGCTTAATCTGAGCTCCCTCATATAAGTCAAACAATGCATAACTCTCCAGATAAGCTCCGCCGCGTTTTTCAATAACTTCCTCAATCTGACCTACCATGATGTTCTTTGGCACTACCATGCTAATGTCACGATTCACTGCCGGGAATCTTGCAATACCTTCATATTTGCGGTCAAAGGTTGCTCTCTTCACAATCTCCGGCATATCAATCACTGCAATATATGCTTTCTCGCCAATGCCATAGGTGTCGGCCACATCCGGATGAACCTCACCCAAATATCCTACAACCTTACCTTCATAAATAATGTTTGCCTGGCGTCCCGGGTGAAGATAGGGCTTTCCCGCATTTGGATCATAGACTTCTTTTCTGTGAAGTCCCACTTTATCAAAAAATTCTTCCACAACACCTTTCATGCTGAAGAAATCGCCGTCACCGTACATTCCCAGGGTAAACTGCATCCGTTCCTCAGGAAGCTCTGTCAATGGCAGTGCCTTCGGCAGATAAATGTTACCCAGCTCATATAATCTTACATTCTTATTTCTTCTATTGTAATTCGTTGCCAGTGAAGTCAGCATACCATTCAGAGATGTGGTTCTCATAATGCTGTAATCCTCACCCAGAGGATTCATAATTTCCACCGCCTGACGGAGCTTAGAATCTTCCGGAAGCATCAGTTTATCAAATACCTTCGGGCTCTCGAAAGAATAGGTCATACCCTGGCTGAAACCACAGAATTCTGCAATGTTTCTGGCCACCTCTTCGATGCGGAGCTTATAAGAAAGTTTACCTGTAGTCGCCTCACCGCTTGGCAGAGTCGTCGGGATATTATCATATCCGTAGAATCTTGCCACTTCCTCAGCAATATCTGCAAGGCGCAGAATATCCTGACGGAAGGTCGGCGCAATTATCTCATTGGCTGCCTCATCATATTCAAGCTCTACCATCTTAAGATATCCGATCATCTCTTCCTTGGAAATGTCTGTTCCCAACAGCGCATTGATCTTCACTGCATCAAACGGCACACGTACCGGCTGTCTCTTCTCAGCATATACATCTACCATTCCTCCGACTACTTCACCTGCGCCCATTTCTTCTACCAGCTGGCATGCACGGTCAATGGCTGCCTGTGCATTTTCCGGATCCAGACCTTTTTCAAACTTGCCGGAGGCATCGGTACGAAGACCAACCTTCTTGGAAGATTTGCGGATATTGGTTCCATCGAAGCAGGCTGCCTCAAAGAGCATTGTCTTTACATCATCTGTAATCATGGAATTCTCTCCGCCCATGATACCAGCGATACCTACAGACTTCTCTCCATCGCAGATCATCAGAACAGAATCATCCATCTCCCGCTCCTGGCCATCCAGGGTAACAAATTTTTCTCCCTTTTCCGCTCTGCGGACAATAATCTCATGACCGGCAATGGTGTCCAGATCATACGCGTGCATTGGCTGTCCATACTCTTCCATTACATAGTTGGTAATATCAACCAGATTATTGATCGGACGAATTCCAACCGATGCCAGTCTTCTCTGCATCCACTCCGGTGACGGTCCGATCTTAATGTTTTTCACTACTCTTGCGGTATATCTTGGGCAGAGATCTGTATCCTTAACTGTAACCTTGATGTAATCATTTACATCCTCATCATTTCCGGTCGGCGTCACTACCGGAGGCTTAAACTCCTTGCGGAACGTAGCGGCTGCTTCCCTGGCGATACCGACCACACTGTAGCAGTCTACACGGTTCGAGGTAACCTCATATTCAAATACAACATCCTTCAGACCCAGCGCTTCAATGGCGCTGCTGCCTACTTCCACATCCTTCCTGAAAATGTAAATGCCGTATTCCGGCGCTTCCGGATACATATCCCTATTTGAGCCAAGCTCCTCAATCGAACACATCATGCCATTACTCGGCACACCGCGAAGCTTGCCTTTCTTAATCTTGATTCCGCCTGCCACACGCTGTCCAGGCTCATGTCCGCCTGCCACACGTCCGCCGTCCAGTACAACCGGAATCTTGTCTCCCTCTTTCACGTTTGGCGCTCCGGTGACAATCTGTATCGTCTCAGTCCCAACATTTACCTGACACACGATCAGTTTGTCCGCATCCGGATGCTTCTCAATTTTCTCAATCTGACCGACTACAATCCTGTCCAGATCGGCATCCAATTTCTCAAAGCCTTCTACCTTTGTACCGGAAAGTGTCATTGCATCGGTATATTCCTGTGCTGTCACATCCAAATCCGGCACATATGCTTTTATCCATGATAATGAAGTATTCATTGTTTTTCTCCTTCCTTCTGCTTCAGTGCTTGTTAGAACTGTTTTAAAAATCTTACATCGTTTTCATACAGCAGTCTCATATCATCAATCTCGTATTTCAGAAGTGCAATACGCTCAAGTCCTACACCAAAAGCAAAGCCTGTGTATTCTTCCGGATCAATGCCGCACATTTCAAGTACATGAGGATGCACCATTCCGCAGCCAAGAATCTCAATCCACCCGGAACCTTTACAGAAACGACAGCCCTTGCCTCCACACTTAAAGCAGCTTACATCCACTTCTGCACTTGGCTCTGTAAACGGGAAATGATGTGGACGGAATTTTGTCTTTGTGTCCTCTCCAAACAGCTCTTTTGCAAATACCTCCAGCGTTCCCTTCAGGTCTGCAAAGGAGATATTCTTATCAATCACCAATCCTTCTATCTGATGGAAAGATGGAGAATGGGTCGCATCTACTTCATCTGAACGGAACACACGTCCCGGTGCGATCATACGGATCGGAAGCTTACCCTGCTCCATAACACGGGCCTGAACCGGTGAAGTCTGGGTACGCAGTACAATATCCTTGTTAATATAGAACGTATCCTGCTCATCCTTTGCCGGATGATCTGCCGGGATGTTCAGCTTCTCAAAGTTATACAGATCATACTCCACTTCCGGACCTTCTACGACCTCATAGCCCATGCCGATGAAGATACGCTCCACCTCTTCCAGTGCGATCGTATTCGGATGACGGTGTCCAACCATATTCTTCTTTGCCGGCAGGGTAACATCGATGACTTCCATTTTCATCTTCTCTTCACGGATTGCACGCTCCATTTTCTTCTTGCTGTCTTCCAGAATCTCTTCGATGGCTGCGCGTGTTTCATTGACCATCTGTCCAACCTTCGGACGCTCCTCCGGAGCTACATCCTTCATCCCCTTAAGGACCGCAGTCAATTCTCCTTTCTTGCCAAGAAATCTGACACGCACATCATTTAATTTCTCCGGCACATCTGCTTCCTGAATTGCTCTCAGCGCTTCCTCCCTGATGCTCTCCAATCTCTCTTTCATCGTTTTCTTCCTTTCTTATTCGTAAAATAAAATCCCCGTCCCAAAAGGGACGAGGAATATCTCGCGGTACCACCCTAATTCCCACTGATCAGTGGACACTTAGTTCCATGTAACGTACGGCTACGGCACACCCTACTCTCCTAATGATTTCAAATATGCAGCTTGCGTGGGAAATTCGATTACTGTCTGAACCTGAGGAAACTTGCAGCCCGGTGATTTCCTCTCTCTGCTGGAAAACAGCTCTCTACTGACACGGTCATCGCTTTTATCAACTTATATAGCTTTTAAAATACAAAAATATTTTATCACAAGAATCTGTAATGTCAAGCCGATATTACAATTCTTCTTTCGCTTCTCTTTTCTCCTTTCCAGTAAACAGAACATCCCGGAGATACGTATTTGCCACTGCTCCCAGCAAAATACAGTACATGCAGAAATACAGCCACAGCATAATCAGCACAATCGTTGTCAGGCTCCCGTACATATCGGAAAATCCCTTGAAAATGTCCAAATACATAGAGAAAATCCAGGAAATAACCTGCCATCCGATCGCTGAGAAGACAGCTCCCGGTATCTGTTTGCGAAACCAGTCTTTTCGGTTCGGCAGGAACTTATAAATCAGCAGTGAGAAGCACATCAGTACAATTGGAGTCACAATCGTTCTCAACTCAATCAATTTGTCCGCCAACGGCTTCACTGCCGGTATATGGGACGTAATAAAAATATTCAGTGAATTACCGAATACCGACATTACAAGCAACAGGATAATTACTACCATAAAAAGAACCGTATACAGCGTTGCCCTTATCCGAAGATAAAAATAATTACGGGTCTCAGGACACCCATAAATGGTATTAAGTCCTGTAGAAATAGAAAGTACACCTTTGCCTGCTGACCACAGGGCCACGATGATGGTAATCGGAATAATCGTGCTGGATTGATTATACACCTGATTCACAATAGATGTGATCATCGAATCCACGCTGGACGGAAACACCTGCACTACAGCTGTCATAACATCTGCTTTTGTGATCGGTGTATACTGCACCATAGTAAGAAGCAGCAAAATAATCGGAATCATAGACAGCATGAAGAAATATGCGGCCTGAGCTGCATATGCTCCAACATGATGTCTGGAAACATCATCCGGTATCTCCATTACCTTTTTAATCAGATTCTTCGCCATACCATTCCTCCGTAGTTTTATGGCAATCATACCACTTTCATCCATTTTATTCAAGCATTCTGTAATCTGTCATTTTATTCGATGGTTACATTCTGATAAAACAACTCCAGAATCTCTCTATAGGTTTTCCCATTCTTTGCCATCTCATTCGCTCCGTTTTGACTCATTCCAATTCCGTGTCCATAGCCTCCGCCCTCAATCACATAGGTTTCGTCCTGCTTTGTAATCGTAAAAAAAGCGCTGGGAAGCAGCTTCTGACTATCTACTACAGATCCGTCATTTTTGGTGATCGTATACCCGGTTCCCCCGAGAGCAGTGCGAATCTTATTCTCTGTCTCCACCGTAACCGTACCTTCTGTTCCCGTTGCCGTCAGTTCCAGCGCCACGTCTCCCGGTCCCCGCCTGGTCACTTCTACATTTTCCAGCGCACCCAAATTCTGATTGGCATAATCTCCGATCAATGCGGCAAGAGTCTCTGCTGAAATCTCCGCCTGCCAGCGATACCACGGCAGATCCTTTTCATAATCGCCTTCGTCTCCGCACACCTCAATACACTTAAGATAGGCATTTCTTTCGTTTGGAGCACTTCCCCATGCTTCCATATCTGTCGTTCTGCCGCAGGAAGTAGAATAATAATAGGTAGTTGCAATATTTCCCTGGTAGCGGACTACCTGTCCTGCTGTCTCCATCACTGCCTGGAAAGCGCTGTCTGCCGTATAACTATTATTGTATACCTGAAATTCCGTACTGTCATTCACATGAGCTTCATACTGTGGATATGCATAGTCTCCCATCTGCCGGCAGGCATAGCTTCTTGCGCAGACTGCCTGGGCCTTCAAAGCCTCCATCTCATAAGAAGATGGCATCTCGCTGGGCACCACCTT
This sequence comes from Eubacteriales bacterium, assembly GCA_030524585.1. Classification (GTDB taxonomy): domain Bacteria; phylum Bacillota; class Clostridia; order Lachnospirales; family Lachnospiraceae; genus Claveliimonas. Next base: position 9,217 of record JAUNGJ010000020.1, read on the forward strand.
GCACAGATACTGCTCCAGGGGCAGCTCATTAATCATAACCATACCTTCCTCGCCGGACCATATCTCAATCACCCCGGCATAAGCAGGAATTCCACATCCGCGTTCAATACTCTCCACTCGGATTTCTTCTCCTTCATTCAGTGGCTTCACCGTGATCTTTCCCTCAGCAAATCTCTCATCATCCTGTGTCAGTGTCAGAATTCCTCCTGTCCACTCTTCCTCCTGGTCTCCGCGGCAGATAATAAGGCCGCTGTCTGCTGCCAGACTGACAGAATCATGCAGAATATCTCCATAGCCAGATGTCATCAATAACACCCGGATATTTTCATTAGGCACAGTCCCCTGACTTCCCTCCTGCTGGTATTCGTCCGGTATATCCAATTCACTCTCCGTCTTTCCTTTCAGACCGCCCTTCCTGATCTCCTCTGAATTCAGGGAACGAATCAGGCCAAGAATCAGACACAGCATCGCCATAATACCGAATATATATACAATGTACCGATTCGTTTTCTTCACTTATGTACCTCTTGTCCGTAGCTTCTCTTAAATGTATGTATTCTTCCGTAAATTGATACATAAAAAGAACGACCTTGCGGTCGTCCTTTCATCTTTTGTACTTCCCCAAAATGCCGGTTCCTGTATTTTGACTCCTAGCCACAGCTAGGTGGGTGTCCGCATCCGTTTTTCTGCCTTCCCCTGCGTAAATGGAGGCCTGGCATATTACGGAGATATAAGAGTCCCGTTTAAAGTTTTGTAGGTTCAAAATTACAGGAGTTATCGTACATCCCAGGTTGTTGGTCTTATTATAACCTAATATCATGTATTTTTCCACTATTTTAAGAAAAAAGTATTTAAAATATCTGCCAAAATTACCAAACCAAACAGTTTTCACTATTTGTTACTTAAGATATTTCCATAAACCAATCGAGACAGGCGGATATTTATAAGGAAAAGGTTACTTGCGGCAACTTTTTCTCGGGCAATGATTCCTGCCTTGACCGGCTGTGCTATGGATACCACCTATAATTTTGGCTCTTTTCATATTCTATAATCCCAAAATTGACTTTACTGTTTCTTCCATCTTATCTGCATCACATTCCAGTGTATGCAGGATATTTGCATCCAGGATCTCCCGAATTGCATTCGGAAGCTCTGTCCCGGATACCTTCTTTAGCTCTTCTAAAAGCTCAAATTCATCCTGGGATTCATACTTCTCATCAATCGCTGTCATGACGCTCTTGACAAATTTATACGGACTTGCAGTAGACGCCACAACGCATTTCGCAGTATCTCCCGTCTTCTTACCATATTCTTTGCACACATGAGCAGCGACTGCTGTATGGGTGTCTATAACATATCCGGTTCTGCCATATACCTCATGGATCATCTCGGCCGTCTGCTTTTCTGTCGCATAACCAGCAGCAAAATCAGCAAGCTTCACCTTCATATCCTCGGTGATCTGGTAAATTCCTTCCTCTTTAAGAGCATTCATAAGCTCTGCGTTCTTCTTATCATCACAATCTGCAATCTGATAGATCAGACGCTCCAGATTGCTGGAAATCAGAATGTCCATAGAAGGTGATGTGGTCAGTACAAATTCTCTGTTCTTCTTATCATAGGTTCCTGTCTGGAAAAAATCAAACAGCACTTTATTCTCATTGGATGCGCATACCAGCTTCCGAATCGGCACACCCATCTGTTTTGCATAGTAAGCAGCCAGAATATTACCAAAATTGCCGGTAGGAACTACTACATTGATTTCTTCGCCCGCCTGAATCTCATCATTCTGAAGAAGCTTCGCATAAGCATACACATAATAAACCACCTGCGGAACCAATCGTCCAATATTGATCGAGTTGGCAGATGAAAACTGGTAGCCATGAGCGTCCAACTCTTCTGCCAGCTTCTTGTTCTCAAACATCGCTTTCACGCCGCTCTGCGCATTGTCAAAGTTGCCATGAATAGCTACAACATCTACATTCCTGCCCTTCTGGGTAACCATCTGCATTTCCTGCACTCTGCTGACGCCATTCTTTGGGTAGAATACGATAATTCTGGTCCCTTCCACATCAGCAAAGCCTGCCATAGCAGCTTTTCCCGTATCTCCGGATGTAGCTGTCAGAATCACGATCTCGTTCTTCACCTGGTTCTTTCTGGCAGAAACCGTAAGTAAATGGGGCAGAATGGAAAGCGCCATATCCTTAAATGCAATGGTTGCCCCGTGAAACAGCTCCAGATAATAAGTTCCATCCACCTTTACAAGCGGCGCGATCTCCTCTGTATCGAACTTGCTGTCATACGCCCTGCGTATACATTCCTTAAGCTCATCCTCTGTAAAATCTGTCAGGAACTCCTTCATAACGGTGTATGCTGTTTCCTGATAAGACATGCCCTTAAGTTCGTCCACAGCAACTGACAGCTTCGGAATCTCAACCGGAACAAACAGCCCTCCGTCATCTGCCAATCCTTTCAGAATTGCCTGAGATGCAGTAACTGTAATATCAGAATTTCTTGTGCTTTTATATAGTATACTCATTGTTTTCCCTTTCTCGAATCACACATTATATACTTTTCTTACTGTTAATATAGTTTACCAATCCTCCGGCTGCAATCAGCTCCTGCATAAATTCCGGGAATGCCTGTCCCTGAAACTCCGTACCTCTGGTCCGGTTATAGATCTTTCCGCTGTCAAAATCAATCTCCACCTCGTCTCCGGCTTCAATACCTTTGGCTGCTTCCGGACATTCAATGATCGGAAGACCGATATTGATAGCATTGCGGTAGAAAATTCTTGCAAACGTCTCTGCAATCACGCAGCTTACACCTGCTGTCTTTAAGCAGAGCGGCGCATGCTCTCTGGAAGAGCCGCAGCCAAAGTTTTTATTGGCAACGATAATATCTCCCGGCTGTACCTTCTGCGCAAATTCAGGATCAATGTCTACCATTGCATGACTTGCCAGCTCCTGAGGATCAAACGAGTTCAGATATCTGGCCGGAATGATAACATCCGTATCCACGTTATCTCCATATTTAAATACATGTCCCAATGCCTTCATTATCTGTCACCTCCAACTTTTTCCGGATTTGCAATATATCCTGCGATCGCGCTTGCTGCCGCCGTCTCCGGTGACGCAAGATAAATCAATGAATCCACATGCCCCATTCTTCCTACAAAGTTACGGTTCGTGGTTGATACACACTTCTCGCCTGCTGCCATAACACCCATATGTCCGCCCATACATGGTCCGCAGCTTGGAGTATTCACAGCACAGCCTGCATCAACAAATATATCAAGCAGACCTTCTGCAATACACTGCTTATAAATCTTCTGTGTTGCCGGAACAACCATGACACGTACATCCGGGTGCACCGTATGTCCTTTCAGAACGGCTGCCGCCTTTCTCAGGTCAGACATACGTCCATTTGTACAGGAACCAATAACCACCTGATCGATCTTGATCGGCTCCATTGCCTCAATCTCATCGATGGTCTTCGCATTACCAGGAAGATGAGGAAATGCAACCGTCGGGCGAACCTCGGCCAGATCAATCTCAATAACTTCATCATATACCGCATCTTCATCTGCCTCGTATACTTTATATTCCTTCCTGCAATGATCTGCCAGATATGCTTTTGTCTGCTCATCCACTGGGAAGATACCGTTCTTAGCTCCTGCTTCAATCGCCATATTGGCAATGGTAAACCGATCATCCATAGACAGATTGGCAATACCGTCTCCTGTAAATTCCATCGTCTTATACAGCGCTCCGTCTACACCGATTTTTCCAATAATATGGATGATAATATCCTTGCCGCTTACATATTGAGACGGCTTGCCTGTCAATACAAATTTCATTGCATTCGGCACCTTGAACCACAGCTCTCCCGTTGCCATACCTGTGGAAATATCTGTCGTGCCGACACCAGTAGAAAATGCACCCAGCGCACCATATGTACAGGTGTGTGAATCTGCGCCAATAATACATTCACCGGCGGTTACAACACCCGCCTCCGGCAAGATCGCATGTTCTACACCGGACTTGCCCTGTTCAAAGTACCAGCTAAGTCCCTGCTCTTTTGCGAACTCACGGATCGCCTTAGAGTTCTCTGCAGATTTAATATCCTTGTTTGGTGTAAAATGATCTGGTACCAGAACTACTTTATCTTTATCAAATACTTTATCAGCCATCTGTCTGAAAATCGGCAGCGCCATTGGTCCGGTGATATCATTCGCCATAACCACATCAAGCTTTGCCATGATCAGCTGTCCTGCTTCCACATGATCCAATCCCGCATGTGCCGCCAGGATCTTCTGTGTCATCGTCATTCCCATGGAAATCACGCCTCCTTATTATCTTTTCTTCATTCTACGTGCTATCATAACACAAGTAACGACAGCCACGCAAGAAAGAATGCAAGTAATAAGCGGAATCACTATATTTCTTTCATCCCCGGTCTTTACTGTAGCCGGTTTGGGATTCTCCACAGGCTGCTTGGGCTCTTTCGGATTTTCCGGTTCCTCCTCCTGAATCTCATCATTCGTCATAGTACCAAGGTGTACTGTAGTCTTATCTTTCCTGATCGTCACTGTAAATGGCGGAATCAGCTCATATTCCTGATTGTTCTCACATCGAAGCTCCTCAATCGTATACGTGTCAAAGGGAAGCGCCCCTCTTCTGTCATCTGTTTTTACCGAGGTTCCGTCTGATTTTATTCCAAACCACACACCATCCCTGCAGGTTTCTCCCAAATTAGTATTTGTAGAATGAAGATTCCATTCGGCTGCCGTAGATGCCTGCCCGTTTTCATCGGTCAGAATAATATGGCTCTCTCCTGTCGTGTTGCTGGTGATGCGAAATGGTATCTGCGAAAGTCTCCTATGTGTTCCATCTGCAATCTTTACCAGCTCCAGATCTCCGCGAATCACATAATCTGAGGCAGCATATACATTTCCGCCCTCCATCTCAGCTAAATTTCCACTCTGCCTAATCTGTGTCAGAAGTCTCCCCTCCCACACGTTACCCGTATGATTCTGAAAATAATTTCCGTCCAGCAAATATCCTGACGGCGCCTTCCTTTCTTCTACCGTAACCGTCCCCAGCGGAAGCACGATCTGATCTTCATCCTCATAAAACGCATCCCCTTCTATTAGATGTTCCCTGTCCAATCTGCAAAGATACTGTGTCTGACCATCCACCTCTTCCGCTTTTGCTTCCAGCAGCCAGGTACGATCCGGCTCCTTTGGCAAGTCCTCAGCAGTATAATATCCTGCATAAAAACGCACTTCGAAATTAGCTCCCTCCAGAGACGCACCTCCCAGCGGATATCCTTCTTGCCCCTCCGCATCCTGCTTATATACAGCAAGTCCCAGAGTGTCCCATACTGGCATATCCTCCACTTCTACTATTTGCGTTTCCTGAGCCGTAACTGTCACCGGATATACAGTTTCATCCAGCCTATATCCTTCCGGTGCTTTTGTTTCTTTAATATAGTAAGTTCCTGGCTCCAGTTCTGCCGCGCCGGTTTCCCCCGACGCATCCGCAGTCAAAGCTGCCGCCTGATTTCTGCAGCTCGCGTCTGTATAGATTCCATATTCTGCTCCCTGCAGGCTATAGCATGTATTATTTTCCACCAGTTCTGTTCTTGCTGTTCCTTTTTTCAGAGCTACAAAACCGGTAGGATAATATTCCCAATAGGCCAGATTCTGCGTAGTATTCACTCCGTCGGACAGCAAATATACATTAAATCCCCTTGGCGCATTGGGCAGACCTGCAATTCGGTCAATGAAAGCCTGTCCGTATCCATAATAATTATCATCATGTCCATTAGCAACAGAACCCGCAAGACAGGTCTCTACATAAGAGGCACCCACGTCTCCCGGCCCTTTCCATCCGTAATAATATACCTTTCTCAGCAATTCATTGCCATGGTTATCCTCCGTATAAGAAGCAACCGTAGAAAATGCCGTTCCCACCTGTGTAGGCGGCTCTAACTCATGACATACACACATAGCAGAGGTGTTTCCGTCAATTTCAAAATATCCCACTCTAAGCATTCCATCATCATACCTGGTATCATAGAGTGTAAGGACATGCGAACCCTCTTCAATGCTTTCATCAGACGCCCGCGCCATTCGTTTCACTCCCCCGGCGCATAAGAGCATCACTGCCGCAGCCAATGCCATCATGAACACTATTTGTCTCCTATTCAGTTTTCTTTGCTTTTTCATAAAATTCCTCCTACTTAAAATAATCATTACCTCGATAAGGATTGTCATTTCGTGTCATCTCTGGAAAGTGGGATGATATGTTCCCTGGCGAACCGCCTTTAGAATTTCCTAAATAGAATATTCGAACTTTGACTTCTTGACGAGTATTGACATAATAATACATTTTCTCCTCGCCGTCAACATAATTTTTATATTTATTTAAACTTTGTATAACCTGCACAAGCACAAAGGAGCTGCATATGCTGCAACTCCTCTGCAAATTCAAAACAGTATCATGTATTTATTTTCTGCGGACTCCAAGATTCTCTTTCAATTCCCGCAGAGCATCTCTATATTTTCTGGACTCCATGCCTGGAAATGCCTTGATAAGCCGCTCTCCAACTGCTCCCTTCTCCTTCAGAAGCTTCTCATAAAGGCCTCTCAGCTCGTCCTTTCTCGCCAGCATCTCACCATACAGTTCTTCTTTTCTCTCCGTATAGTACTCTTCTCTGAATTCTCTTCCGGCTTCCTTTACATTTTCGACCTTGGATCTTAGTTTCTCTTCTTTCTCCAGGCCATCCTTTACATTCTCGTATATATTTTCTCCCATCTTGTCTGACAGCTCACGCAGCTCCACGGCAATCTTTTCCATAGACTCCAACTTTTTGTTCAGCTTCAGTATAGCTGCTGCAGTAACATACAGGTCAGCAATCATACCAACGCTGCATACCACCAGAATTACCAGACCAATTCCAAAAGGTATATGTACCACCAATCCGTTCACCATCGGCTGAAATACCTTCATAATAAATACACAGAACACTCCCCATATCAGCGAGAATATTAGGCATACATAGCCTCCGATGTTCAGTGGCTGGTTCGAATAATCCCACCACTTATGATGAAATAATCTGTCCATGACAAATCCGGTAAGACCTTCAATTACCGTGACAAGTACCACAGACGCCAGATAAAGCATAATCAAATTGCCACGTACTTCACTCAGGCAGTAAATCACTGATACCACACCAACTCCGTAAATCGGGCAAATCGGTCCATTTAAAAATCCTCTATTTACAAACTGTCCTGTCTTCACCGCCGCATAGGCTACTTCCACGCACCATCCAAGCACACCATATATAAAGAAAAACGCTGTCAAGTAATATAAATCCATAAGTTCCATCCTTTCATAATATATTAGCTGCACTGCCTTAAATCTGCATAATATTGTTTATTATATGCCAGATTGTAAATTTCGTCAAATAGTGCTATACTTTTGCCGTAACAGATAATTATTTATCAACAACATTTTTTGGAGTTTATTTATGGTTTTAAAAGAAGGAAAAAATCATCACACATACGAAGTTCTTTCCATTCACATAGAATTACAGCTGGAACGCCGCCTGGAGGCACTGGGATTAACAGAGGGCAGCCGGATCACCATCCTCAACAATGACAGGCGCGGCTCCCTCACCGTCAAATTCAGGGGCACCCGGTTCGCACTTGGCAAAAGAATCGCTGATAACATTGAAGTCATGGAGGTACCAATGCATGAGTAAGACAATTAATGTCGGGTTTATCGGAAACCCCAACTGTGGAAAAACCACACTGTTTAATGCTTATACCGGCGCCAATCTCAAAGTTGCAAACTGGCCGGGAGTTACTGTTGAGAAAAAAGAAGGACACACAGCTTACGAAGGACAGGACTACAAATTAATCGATCTGCCAGGCATCTACAGCCTCACTTCCTATACCATGGAAGAAAAGGTATCCCGCGAATGCATCCTCAGCGAGGAAGTGGACGTAATTGTCGATGTGGCAGATGCATCCAGCCTGGAGCGAAACTTATATTTAACCCTTCAGCTGATTGAGCTTGGCAAACCTGTTGTCCTGGCTTTGAATATGATGGATATCGTAGAAGAACGTGGTATGGAAATTGACCTCCATCGTCTTCCGGAAATGCTTGGAATCCCTGTAATTCCTGTTTCTGCCCGTAAAAAGACCGGTCTTTCCATCCTGATGCATGCGGTCGCACACCATCAGACCCCTGGGACCCAGGGACCTTTGATCCATCATCATCACACAAAAAATGTGGCGCATAAACACAATCACCACAGTGAATATGCCATGGTCTATCAGGATTACATCGAAGACAAAATAGATGGTCTCATAGACCGGATCACTGATACATATCCCGACTTCCAAAATAAGCGCTGGCTTGCCATCAAATATCTGGAAAAAGATCAATCTGCCATGAATGCCTGGCCTCTTGATACTGACGGCATTTTAAAGCGCAGCTATGAAAAGGATATCATTAATCAGAAATATGACTTTATCGAAGAAATTGTCGCAGAAACTCTGGTAAATAAATCCACCAAAGAAGAACGAACAGATAAGATAGACTCTTACCTTACCAGCAAATATCTTGGTCTCCCGGTCTTTCTGGCAATTATGGCGCTTGTTTTCTTTCTTACATTTACGGTAGGCGATTTCCTGAAGGGATATTTTGAAATTGCTCTGGACGCCTTCTCTGAATTTATCGCAAATGGTATGGCCGCCATTCATGCCAGTGATATGCTGACTTCCCTGGTGGTAGACGGAATCATAGCCGGCGTAGGTGGTATCCTTACCTTCCTGCCCAATATTTTCATACTGTTTTTAGCCCTTGCCTTCTTAGAAGACAGTGGATATATGGCGCGGGTGGCATTTGTCATGGATGATATCATGAGCAGACTTGGTCTGTCCGGCAGAGCGTTTATTCCCCTGCTTCTTGGATTCGGCTGCTCAGTACCGGCAATCATGGCATCCCGTGCACTGGAGCACCGCAAAGACCGGTTGAAAACGATACTGATCACCCCATTTATGTCCTGCAGCGCAAGACTCCCAATTTATGTATTATTTTCATCTATGTTTTTTGGAAAACATGCTATGATAGTCTGTTATTCCATGTATCTGTTGGGAATCATTACCGCAATTCTGACTGCTTATATTCTGTCAAAAATTGACGGCAGCAAATCGGAGCATGCACTGCTCATTGAACTGCCCGAATACAAGACCCCCAATGCCAGAACGATTGCCATCTATGTATGGGAGAAGGTAAAGGATTATCTGACCAGAGCGGGTACCATCATCTTTCTGGCATCTGTCATCATGTGGCTGCTTCTTAATTTCGGGCCATCTGGATATGTTACCGACATCAGCGCCAGCTTCGGCTCTTATATCGGTAAAGCCATAGTACCGTTTTTTGCCCCTCTCGGTCTTGGCTACTGGCAGATAGTAGTGGCACTGATCGCAGGAATCGCCGCCAAAGAGGTGGTCGTATCAAGCTGCGGAGTCCTCTTTGGAATCCAGAATATTGCCACCTCCAACGGTATGGCTGCTGCTTTGGCCACCTTAAACTCCATGGGCTTTGGTATGGCAAATGCATACGCTCTGATGGTATTCTGTCTGCTCTATGTCCCCTGTACTGCCACCATTGCCACAATTCACCGGGAAGTAGGCAGCAAAAAGACAACGGCAGCCTTTGTATTATTCCAGCTTGCCGTTGCCTGGGTCGTAAGTTTTCTGTTCTATCAGGGCCTGTCACTGATTCTTTAGGATGCTTTTACTGTATCTTTTTCAACAGTGTCAGCTTGTTCTTAAAGGGTGCATAACGAATTGGAATATCAATTAGACACAATTTCTTCATGATACTCTTCTTATGGGTAAATGTATCAAAGCTGTCTTTCCCGTGATATCCGCCCATGCCGCTATTTCCTACTCCGCCAAAAGGCATATGGGAGGTTGCAAGATGTACGACCGTATCATTGATGCAGCCTCCTCCATAAGAAATATTCTTCAGCACTTCCGCCTCCCGTCCTTTGTCTTTGGTAAAATAATATAACGCCAGCGGTCTTGGTCTTGCATTCACCATCTGAATCACTTCCTGCATATCATAGAAGGTAAGCACCGGAAGCAGCGGACCAAAAATCTCTTCCTGCATAACTGGACTTTCCCATGTCACCTGGTCCAGAATCGTCGGTTCAATCTTCAGACTTGCCCGGTCGCTATGACCGCCGGACAATATATGTGCTTCCTGCATAAGTCCTGCTACACGGTCAAAGTGTTTCCCGTTAATCATCTTCGGATACTCCACATTCTGAAACACATCTTTGCCATACATCTTCTTAATATATCTGGCAATCTGCTTTACCAGTTTATCCTTCACACTTCTCTGCACCAAAATATAATCAGGCGCCACACAGGTCTGTCCGCAGTTCAAAAATTTCCCCCATACAATTCTCTTCGCTGCCAGCTTTAAATCCGCAGTTTCGTCCACAATACACGGACTCTTGCCGCCAAGCTCCAGACTGACTGGCGTCAGATGGGCAGACGCTTTCTCCATAACATACCTTCCCACATTCACACTGCCCGTAAAGAAAATGTAATCAAATTTCTCGTCCAGAAGCGCCTGATTCGCCTCTCTCCCACCTTCTACTACCGTAATATATTCAGCCGGAAATAGCTCTCGTATCATTTCTGCCATCACCCGGGTCGTGTTTGGTGAATATGCCGATGGTTTTACCACTGCACAGTTACCTGCACAGATTGCTCCTACCAGAGGCGCGATGGTCAGCTGAAACGGATAATTCCACGGGGACATGATCAGCACCACGCCATAAGGTTCCGGATAGATAAAAGACTTCGATGGGAACTGAGTAATCGGTGTCCTCACCCGCTTTGGTGAAGCCCACTTTCTAATATGCTTCAGCGTATATTTAATCTCCTCTTTCACAATACCAATCTCTGTAGCATATGCTTCAAAGGCTGATTTATTCAAATCCTGATACAGTGCGTCCGTAATCTCCTGTTCATGCTCACAAATCCACTGATTCAGATTCTTAAGCTGCCTGATTCGGAAATTCACATCCTTACATTCTCCTCTCTGAAAATATGCCCTCTGAGCATGAAGCATCTCCTTATATTCCGCCATTATCTCCATCTCCTTATTCTTTCTGTGTTTATGTACGCTCCGGCGCTCACCGCAGGACCTGCCACTCAGCGCTCGCCGCTATGCGTTCATTGTACCACAATCATTTTAAAATGCAACTTCTGCCCCAGAGCCATAATAGACAGCCCCCGCACTTAGAATCCACATTCCCAGATATCCCACATTAGGTATGTCTGTCTCCACAAACCCAAACATTACAAAAATCACACACATCATAACCAATCCAACAATCATCAAAATCATTCTACTTATCCTGTACATAAAAAGACACCTCACTTCCTATAGCTAAACTATAGCAAATAAGGTGTCCCATAATCCGTACACTACTCTATAATTTGAAAATCGTCATCATCTTCCAAATCATCACCGTCAAAATACGAATCCTCTAAATCATCATCCAGGAATTCTTCTTCCTCGTCATAGTCGTCCTCATCCAGGAAGCCGTCCTCTTCATCATAGTCGTCTCCATCTAAAAGCATTCTTGCCTGCTCGACTTCAGTCTCCCGTGAGGCCTGCTGTCTGTGCTTACCAGCCTTCTCAACCTGTTTTTTGCCAACCTGTCTGGAACGCATAATAAACTGTATGCATGCACAGATAGCAATCAGCACAAGCGGAACAGCAACCGCCACAATCATATTGTCTCTGAGTCTGATTAGCGATACGATTGCACTTCCTGCCATCAGGCCGCCATCAATTGACGTCACAATAATCACCAAAGGATCAAATGCCTTTACAGTAATAATTGCAATTACCAACCCGATTGCCAGACCGATGCCAAGAAACAGCAGTGAATCCGTCTGCAAAACTGCCATAAAAAGTCCTGCTACGATAAATAATATGAAGAAAAAAATTCCAACTTTGTAAAAAATACAGGCCAGAACTGCTAACAAAACGGCTCCGCCGAGCATAGCGCCTGCAAACGCCATATCTGTCAGCCCTGCCACATGGGCAATTCCGCCGCCTGCTGCCGCTCCAAGAATAAATCCAACAAATGCAGCCCACACTCTTGCCAGTTTTAGTCCGAACAATCCAATAATCAGACCTATCACTATGGTAATAATCAATACGATCATATTTTCCATAAAAGCTACGCCCGTCCCGGCCATCTGATCTATACGTGAAATCACTTCATTCATTGTCTTTCTCCTTTGTGTTCTCTATTCGGTCACTACCGTTTATTGTAACACTTATAGGCTTAAAATGCAACGGAACCGCTCTCAGTTCCATTAATCACATAGTATACTGCACTTTCCTCCGGCTTGATATAAAGATCCATAGTCTTAATGTCTCCAATCTTCTTACCGGACTTTGTCCATGCCTTCTTAACATCTGCGATGATAGCCTTCTCTTCAACCTGCTTACCACAGAATTCTACGTAAGCATTCACTTTCATCTCTTTCTTCGCAGCAGTTCTTTTTGCTGCAGGCTTCTTTACTGCAGCTTTAGTCTCAGTTACTTTCTTCTCCGCTGCTTTCTTAGCTGTCTCAGCTTTTGCTGTTGTCTTTGTAGCCATAATATTTCCTCCTAAAATGTCTATATCATATGTTCGAGATTTCTTTGTAACAGGAATTATTATAGCACATATGTTACATATTTCAATTGTAGTTTATACCGTAATTTTAAGCAATTATTTTATTTTTTTGGTAATTTTTCCGTACATTTATTAGCCAAGAAATGCCAAAAGCTCTGCTTTTGTCTGCTCGCCGACTGTCCGTTTTACAACCTCTCCGCCTTCAAAAATCAAGAATGTCGGAATGGACATAACGCGATATTTTCTGGCGATATCCATAGCTTCGTCAATATCAAGCTTACATACTTTTACATCCTGAAGCTCCTCTGAAAGCTCCTCTACAATCGGTCCCATAGTCTGACACGGACCGCACCACTGTGCCCAGAAATCCACCAGCACCGGTTTATCTGAATCCAATACTATCTCTTTAAAATCTTCTGCTGTTACATGTATAGCTGCCATAATCCTATCCTTCTTTCCTTTTTCATAATAGTCTGTTAGTTTCACATTTCAATTATACATGATTGTACAAAAAATACCAGTAATTTCTATCACAAATCCAATCCGGGTTCTTTCTTGCCGAGCCTAATATCCTCCATATGCTGTGCAAGCTCCTCATCCATATAGTCAAACAGATAATTCCTTCCATTCTGTCTGTGGTGTTCCCATTCTTCCCGGATTTGCCGGTTTACAATCTCAACCTCTTCTTTAAATTCCCTTGCGGAAATCAATTTGGCGCCCTGACCGGTGGTAATTACCTGCTCTACTCCGTCTGAGGTTGCAACCGTAACATGATATCTGCGGCCAATCTCGTGGACCACCTTTTCAATATACTGATCGGCCGTCTCCGCCTCTTTCGTATATACCACATGAATATTGTGATATCTTTGTATCTCCAGGACCTCTCCGTCTACCTTATAGGCATCGAACACCAAAATCAGAACGCATTTCTTAAATCCCTGATAGTTGCTCAGAATATCCATTAATTTATTTCTGGCTGCTTCAATATTATCCTTTGCAAGCTCTTTCAGCTCCTCCCACGCAAAGATAATATTGTATCCATCCACCAGAAGATATTCCTTCTGACCTGCAGCGTTTTTCTTTTTCTTCTTCTCTGTCTGCGCCACTACTGTCCGTCCGGCAGGCGGATTCCGCCGTTCGATCTTCCCGTAGGTACGGATGAAAATATCTTCCAGCTCCTTCTCTTCCCTGGCATTCCAGCCTGATGACATAGATGGCGCTTTCTTGCCGGACATCCTGCTTTTCCCCCCGAAAGAGCCACGCCCGGCCTCTGTCCGTTCCCTATCCAGCCGCTTTTTCAGCTGACTCTCAATATGCATATGCCGGAACACCTGACTCCAGGGAACATAGTACCCAGCTCCATGAGAGCAAAAGACAGAACCCGTCGGATTATCGATATCTGCCTCCGGATCGTAATCTATTGCTTCTATAATTTTCTCCGGATTCCCACACGGCTCATACCCTTTTAGTGTGCAGAACAATCTTCCTCTGCCTCTGGTATAGGCGGTCAATTCCATCTGGTAATCCCGCATTCCGGCCACCGGCGCACTTCCCCTTATAATCGACATTTCTCCATCTGTCTCGGGCGGCTCAAATTCTCCGTTCATTTTTTGAATATCATTCAACGCCCGTCCCACATTTTCTGCCGGAAGCTCCAGGCAGAACGCATAATATGGTTCCAGAAGAACACTCTCCGCCTGCATAAGCCCCTGTCTCACAGCACGGTACGTCGATTGACGAAAATCGCCGCCCTCTGTGTGTTTCAAATGAGCACGTCCTGCCACTAATGTGATCCGCATATCAGTAATCGCTGAACCGGTTAGTACACCTCTGTGCTCTTTTTCATACAGATGTGTCAAGATCAATCTCTGCCAGTTTTTATCCAGCATATCTTCACTGCAGGCTGACGCAAATACCAGACCGCTGCCAGGCTCTCCAGGTTCCAGTATCAAGTGCACCTCTGCATAATGGCGCAATGGCTCAAAATGTCCCACACCCTCTACCGTATTTCGAATGGTTTCTTTATACACAATATTACCTGCGTCAAAGGATACGCTGACACCGAACCGCTCCTGAATCAGACTCTTCAGTATCTCAATCTGAATCTCACCCATCAGCTGGACATAAATCTCACCAAGCTCCTCATTCCACAGAATATGGAGCATCGGGTCCTCTTCCTCTAATTGACGCAGGTTCAAAAGCATAGTATGTGCATCCACTTCCTCCGGAAGCAGGATGCGATAACTGAGCACCGGTTCCAGCATAGGCGGAGCCGACTCTTCTTCTATACCCAATCCTTCTCCCGGATAGGCCGCGCTCAGCCCGGTTACGGCGCAGATCATTCCCGCCGGCGCCTCCTGAACCATTTCATATTTTTCACCGGAATAAATGCGAATCTGATTCACCTTTTCTTCCCAGATGGCTCCATCAGCCGCATCAGCTGTCCGACCGTTGGTCAGTAGCTCCTTCACCTTCAGACAGCCGCCGGTAATCTTCATATGGGTTAGTCGGGCTCCGGAAGAATCCCTGGTTATTTTATATACTTTAGCTCCAAATTCTTCCGGATACTCCGGATGTTCCATGTAGTCTTCCAGGCCCTGCAGAAATTCCTTCACGCCCCAGAGCTTTAAAGCAGATCCAAAATAGCAGGGAAATATCCTTCTCGTACGGATCAGTCTCCGCAAAGTCACTCTCGTTAGCTGTTCCGTATCCAGATATTCCTCCATCGCCGCTTCTTCCGTCACTGCAATGCTCTCCAATATCTCTCCCTCTGGTTCCCTATTTGCAAATGGAATGCACCCATCTGAAAGACTATTCTTCAATTCTTCTATCAGCCGTCCTTCATCCGTTCCTTCCTGATCCATCTTATTGATAAACAGAAATACAGGAACCTCATATCTCTGAAGCAATTTCCACAATGTTCTGGTGTGTCCCTGCACACCATCTGCCCCGTTGATAACCAGAATCGCATAATCCAGAACCTGCAGCGTCCGCTCCATCTCCGCAGAAAAGTCCACATGTCCCGGTGTGTCAAGCAAAGTCACGCTCAACCCACCCAATTCAAACTCCGCCTGCTTGGAAAAAATAGTGATCCCCCTGCTCTGCTCCAGCTCATGGGTATCCAGATAGGCATCTCCATGATCTACTCTTCCAAGCTTTCTGATCCTGCCGGTTTCATAGAGCATACTCTCCGACAGCGTCGTTTTCCCCGCGTCCACATGGGCCAACAGACCCACACAAATATGTTTTTTTACTCTTTTTGGTTCTTGTTCGCCCATGAAATCGCCTCCTTTCGTGATTGCATACTGTTCTAAGTATATCACAAGAGGAGGCGATAGTCGAGACGTCACAATAGAATAACCAGATTCTTCCGATCAATGCCGATCAAACCACAGCAGCAGCCTTTCATACTCTTCGTCCGAAATCTGCAAAACGCCGCCATGACGTTTTTTTATTTTCCCCATATCATATTCATCCGGAGCCAATATTCTGAAATCACCGGAAGACAGATTTTCTGTCAGCATCGGCAGATAGCCCTTTCCGGTCATGAACTGATCTGCTATCAGACACCATGTTTTTCCATCGGGAAGCAGGAAACCTTCCGGTCCCTCCACACCTTCCAGTGCACCAGATCCTCCGTTTCCCATATGATTATACTTTTACTTCCATTTTCCCGGGCGTCTTCCCACCCTCTGCCTGCTTCAATCCGCAAATCCGTGGCAATCAGGTAAATCCTTCCTGTCTTAGGGTTCCTAACCAGAAACGGATCACGTACCCTGCAGGTGCCTGTCTGTGAAAAAAGTACGGGCGTTCCATTATTCAAATCCCTCCAATGCAGCCCATCCCGACTCACTGAAAAATAGATCTGTTCCCCATCCTTCTCTTCACCAATAAAATGTGCAAATAAGTATGCTGCCATGTTTTCCTTCATTCTACTCGTCTTTAGAGGCCTGTATTTAAATTCTTGTCCAAACCTGCATTTCTCCCTCTCCTCTGTTTGCCCATGCATAATAAGGAATCCAGGTCAGTTCCGTCCGCTCATATTCTATTTTATCATATGCAAAGTATAAGCCTGCATTCTGTGCCTTTCGCTGCCGCCAGCCCTGTGCCCTGATTGCGATTACCGATTCCAGGGCAATCTTCTTCTCCTCCGTCTCAAATGAAGCGTCCTCATCCATTTTTAACAGGTGCATATCCTTTCCGTTGTCAGCTTCTTCCATACAATATACAACGGGTCCCCGCATAACGGCTGCTTTTCCGATATTCTCCCGAACTCTGGAATCTGCTTCCAGCACTTGAATTTCCATCGGAAATTCAATCTGAAGGACATCTGACTTCCACGCTTTTGTAAGATATAAATAGCCGTCTTTTTCCTGAGCCGCCGCATTTTCTATTCCATTTATCCGGAAATTCCGGCCCCAACTCGGAATACGGAGCGCGATCGTAAATGTTTCCTCCGTTTCGCACTCCACACGGATGCTTACATTCCCATTCCAGGGAAATCCGGATTGCATATCAATTCTTACCGAATCTGATTCCAATTTCTTTTCCATCTGGATTCCCATGTACAAATGAACAAAAACCGTGTCCTCTGTCTCTGTAAATACATAAGACCCAATGGAGCCGACCAATCTTGCCAGATTCGGAGGACAGCAGGCACATCCAAACCATTTCTGTCTCACTGGCTTTACATGCTCTTTCCGGCTATCTTTGTGGCATGCTTCCGGAACCACCTCCAGAGGATTTACATAGAAAAAGCTGGTTCCATCCAATCCCATACCTCCTAAAACAATGTTATAGAGTTCCCGCTCCATAATATCCGCATACTTGGAATTCGGACACATTTCCAACATTCTCTGTGCGAAAAAAATCATTCCAATTGAAGCACAGGTTTCTGCATAGACCGTATCATTCGGCAAATCATAGGCGAAGGAAAATGCCTCCCCGATATGAGTGCTCCCTATTCCGCCGGTAATGTACATTTTCTTTTGCGTGATATCATCCCAAAGCCGTTCACACGCGGCTTTCAGCTCCTCATCCGATGTCAGCCTTGCAAAATCCGCCATTCCGGAATAAAGGTAGACCGCTCTCACCGCATGTCCTACCGCCTCCGTCTGTTCCCGCACCGGCAAATGTGCCTGATGATACTGATAGCGCAGCTTCTCATTTTCCTTAGCATCCAACGGATGCTCCATATCAAAAAAATAAGGTCTTTTCCCTCTTTCATTGATGAAATACAATCCCAAATCCCGGTATCTCTCCTGTCCGGTAACCGCATATAGCTTCGCCAGCGCCATTTCAGCGATTTCATGTCCCGGATATCCATGTAATTTACCGGTTTCCGGACCAAAGTGCTCCGCCACACAATCCGCATACCTGCAGGCTACTCCGAGTAATCTGTCTTTTCCTGTCGCCTGATAATAAGCCACCGCTCCCTCGATCAAATGGCCCAGGCAATACAGCTCATGATGGTCCCGCAAATTGGTAAAGCGCTTGCTGATATCGTTGATAATGTAAAACGTATCCAGATAACCGTCCGGCTGCTGAGCGCGATACACAATCTCAATCGCTTCGTCAGCGGTCTTCTCCAGTTCCGGATTCGGATACTGGCGCAGAATATAGGCCACCGCTTCGATCCATTTTGAAAAGTCGCTGTCCTGAAAAACAAAACCATAAAATCTCTCTTCCGGCTCTTTGGGATTCTCCGGCCAGACACAAAAGCCGTTGGTCGTATGAACCGGCTGTATATAATCTGCTTCCTGTTCGATCTTCCGGTTAATCTTCCCTGCCACCTTATAGTTATGCATACAATAACTGGGCTGCGCATCCGGCACTCTGTCATTCAGCGCTTCCCACTGATAAGGGATAACCGTATCGCGCACCAATTCAATCTCCTTTTTCCAGAACGTATCCGTAACCTGGATCCGATTCAGATCAATTACATTTGAAATTCCTTTACTTTCTGCCATTTTTATTCTTCTTTTCCTTTTCTGCTATGGTTTTCCCCTTCGGGTTCTAGTATTTTCTCGCCCATATCATCAATTTTCATTCACAAAATACTCAATCTGATATTCTTCTAAAACAATTTCTATTAACATCTTTACAAAAGTCTTTATTTCCATAAATAAAACTTCGTATTTACCGTCTGCCCGCATCCACATGGGCCAGAATACCTAATACAATCTTACATTTCGACATATTTTTCTTTCAACTCTTTTACTTTTGCTTCATATGCATCATTCTGTTTCTTCTGATATATAGAACGGAAAATCGTATCCTTTACCTCATCATACGTCTGAACTGCAGCAGCCGTCTTCTTCTCAACCTTAATCAGATGATAACCAAACTGTGTCTTCACCGGCCCAACAATCTCTCCAACCTTTGCTGCAAAGGAAGCCTCGTCGAATTCCTTCACCATCTGTCCGTGACCAAATTCGCCCAGATCGCCTCCTTTCTGCCCGGATGGGCAGGTAGAGAATTCTCTGGCTGCATCTTCAAAGGTCTTTTCACCTTTCTCAATCGCTTCTCTAATCTGAGCACACTTCTCTTCGGAATCTACCAGGATGTGTTTTGCCGACACCTTCTCCTCCATCTGGAACTTTCTCGGATTCGCTTCATAATATTCCTTTGCTTCCTCTTCCGATACCATCACGTTTGACATCACCTCTCTGACAGCAAACTGTGCCAGAAGATCACGCTTTGTATTTTCCAGCACTCTCTGAAATTCTTCTGTCCTGTCCAAACCTCGCTCAAGAGCCTCCTGTGCAAAGGTATGCAACGCCAGATACTGTTCCATCATCTGCTCCTTAAATCCCGGATACTGCATATATGCCTTCTGCTCCTGAGGAAGATTTTGCAAAAATACTTCAAACTCCGCATTTGTAATCTCTTTTCCTGCAACAACTGCAATTACTCCATCTTTCATCCTTCTAATATCTCCTTTTTCCTTTATTATCTATGAATATCTAATTCTTTTCCATCCAAAGCCGCATAAATCAGCTTATCATGTCCATCATACACCAGTTTGAGTGAAAAGAATGTTTCCCTCTCCTGCAGAAGCCGAAGAAAAATTCGATCTCCCTCCCACAGATTCAGCTCTCCGATATGAGAAATCTCCACCCATTCCAGATCACCCTCATTGCAGGGAATCGGCCGACCTTCAAATCCATCCGCCGTAAACAGCGACATATATTCTGTCACTCCGGTTCCCGACACAAAGGTAACCATTGCCCGAAACTGGTAAGAGGTCAGTGTATACCCGGTCTCTTCCTTTACCTCCCTGAGCAGACATTCCTCCGGGCTTTCGTCCTGTTCAAAATGTCCGCCGACACCAATCCATTTGCCTTCGTTTACATCATTCTCCTTCACATTCCTGTGAAGCATCAGGTATCTGCCATCCTTTTCTATATAGCAAAGCGTACTTAGTTCTGACATTTTTCTTCTCCTGTCTTCCTGTATTTTTTCAGAAAATTCCCGAAGGATTTTCTACAGCTTCAAAATATGCTATGATTATCTTATCGAATTTCAGGGGGAAATGCAATGAATCGTACAATGAATTATGAGATAAATGAAAGTGAAGCCGGATTGCGCGTGGAGCAATACCTAAAGCGCAGAGGATATTCCTCTCAGAATCTCGCCACAATCAAGCGGATGCCGGAGAGTATTCTGGTAAACGGCATCCATTACTATATGCGGCAGACGCTTGCAGCGGGAGATCTGCTGACCGTTCAGATTACCGAGACTGAATGTTCTAAGAAGATTCCGCCGGTGGAGCTTCCGCTGGATATTATATATGAAGATGAGGACATCATTGTCATCAATAAGCCAGCAGGAATGCCAATCCATCCCTCGCAAAATAACTACTATAACACCATGGCAAATGCTCTCGCCTGGTATTATAAGCAGCAGGACAAGCCTTTCATCTTTCGCTGCTGCAACCGTCTGGACCGGGATACCTCCGGGCTGACGGTGGTTGCTAAACACCTGGTGAGCGCCGGAATCCTCTCATCCATGACCGGAAGACGGGAGGTGTCCCGGGAATACCTTGCAATCACCGACGGTCATGTAACTCCCGAATCCGGCACCATTAATGCCCCGCTGGCCAGAAAGCCGGGCACCATTATCGAGCGTACCGTAGACTGGGAACACGGTGAGCCGGCCATTACACATTATCGTCTGATCTCGGCCACCCAGCTTCACAGCCTTGTGGCATTAAAACTGGAAACCGGACGTACCCATCAGATACGGATTCACATGAAGTATCTCGGCTACCCGCTAATCGGTGATTATCTCTATCACCCGGATATGACATATATTGGAAGGCAGGCGCTGCATTCTCACAAATTATCCTTTCCTCATCCCATCACCGGAGAAATGATGGAATTTACCGCGCCGCTGCCGGAAGATATGCAGGCAGTTCTTACTTTGTAAATGTACTGCTGATATCAAATCCATGGTTCATAGGACCACTGCCTTTGCCAAGATTTAACATCGCTCCCAGAGCGCCGGAAATATATGCTTTCGCCCGCTCCACTGACGTATCCAGATCAAGTCCCTTGGCCAGATTGGAAGCAATGGCGCTGGACAAGGTACATCCTGTTCCGTGGGTATTGGGATTGTCGATCCGTTTTCCATAAAACCATCGATATGCCCCATCTCTGTAGAGAAGATCATTTGCATCATTTAGCTGATGACCGCCCTTGCAGAGCACGGCGCATTGGTATTCCCCGCTGATCTTTTTCGCCGCAGCAATCATATCCGCTTCCGTCTGAATCTTCATTCCCGCTAATACCTCTGCCTCGGGAATGTTCGGAGTCAAAACCGCCGCCATGGGAAGCAGCCGGTCTTTTAATGATTGAACTGCTTCTTCGCTGATCAGCTTCGCCCCGCTGGTTGCCACCATTACCGGATCAACGACTATGTTTTCCGCATGATATTCTTCCAGCTTATCCGCAATCGTATGGATCAGTGCACCAGCAGACACCATACCGATCTTCACTGCATCCGGATAAATATCCGTAAAAATATTATCCAACTGCTCGGCCAGAAATTCCGCCGGCACCTCCATAATTCCGGTTACACCGGTAGTATTCTGTGCTGTCAGAGCGGTGATAGCACTCATGGCATATACACCGTTGCTGATCATTGTTTTAATATCTGCCTGAATGCCGGCTCCTCCGCTGGAATCACTTCCGGCAATTGTCAATGCTGTTTTCATCTGTTCTTCTCCTTTACTCATCCAAAATCCCGACAGCCTCTTTCCAACTGCTCAAATACTGATCTGCTATCTGCCGAATCTGCATCCGATCCCTTAAACTAGAATCATCTTCAACTCCCACGGTCCGAAAGCCTGCCTTCTTCGCCGTCTCCAGCGCATAAAATGCATCCTCAAACACATAGGTTTCCTCCGGAACGGAGCCAAGAATTTCCAATGCCTTTTGGTAAATATCCGGTTCGTGCTTTCCAGCTCCCACCTCTGTACAGGTAAGGATCTCTTTAAAATAGCTTCGTATCCCCAGGCGCATAAGCGCTCTCTCCGCCAGTTCTCTGTTCCCAGCCGTGGCGGCAGCCATAGGTATTCCCTGCTTTGAAAGCCTCTCAAGGAACTCCTTCGCTCCTTCTTTTGCCTGTACTTCCTCATAATAAAAATTCCGCACAATCCCCAGGACACCATCCATGATCTGCCCTTCAGTCTGCTGCAGATGATAGTGTTCTTTAACGTATCTGGCGCCCACTTCCATAGTCATCGGAAACAGAATAATACTCAAATTCTCCTCCGGCTCCACACCAATGCTGTGCAAATACCGTTTTCCCGCATCATTCCAGATGCCCATAGAGTCCAGAAGCGTCCCATCCAAATCAAAAATTGCCGCTTTCATCATCATACTTCCACCATCTGTCCTGTCAATTCCTTCAGCTCTCTTGTGGATGCTTCAATATCTGGCTGTGCAAATACAGCGCTGATCACTGCAACACCGCAAAGGCCATGTCCCCGAAGCTCCTGCACATTATCCTTATTGATTCCGCCGATAGCTATGACAGGAATCTTCACTGCCCTGCTGATTGCCCGTATCATTTCATGGTCTATCACATTTACATCGTCCTTGGATCCAGTAGGAAATGCCGCACCCACGCCAAGATAGTCCGCACCCTGCTGTTCTGCAATCAGTGCTTCCTCCACCGTATGGGCAGATACTCCAATAATCTTGTCCGGTCCCAGCTTTGCTCTCACATCTCCTGCCTTCATATCATCCTGCCCCACATGAACTCCGTCAGCATCCGCAGAAATCGCAATTCCCACATGATCGTTAATCACGAAAGGTACCTGATATTTTCTGCAAAGCTCCTTGATCTGTACTGCCTCCTCCAGAAAAGATTCCTCGTTAAGATCTTTCTCTCTGAGCTGAATAAAGGTTGCACCTCCCTTTAAAGCTTTCTCCACCTGATTGTAAAGAGTTTCGCCATTCAGCCAGTGTCTGTCTGTTACTGCATATAACAGTAAGTCCTTTTTATCACACTTCATAATTCGCTCCTTTTTCCTATTGACATACAGAAGACGCGTCGCCGGCGCATCTCTCTGCACATTAAGACATAAAAAGAGACACCTGACGGTGTCTCCGAAAAATCAATCTTTGACTTCCTACGGCGGCATTATCCGCATCAGGTTAAAGGGTCGAAGCTGCTTTACTTCCTCTCAGCCCGCCAAACGAGCTCCCCCGTTATCATTAAATTCTTTCCGCATTATCAACCATAAACCGATACTCTGCAACCGAACGGTCAAAGCCCTGAATATGACGAATCAGCCAATCCACCACATGAACCTCAACCTGCTTTACGAAAGCCTCGGTCGGTCCTTCTTCCTCATCCAGCATCTCATATAACTCTTTCACCGTATTACGCAGTTCCTCATGCTTCTTCTTATGCTCTGCCAATCCCGGATAACCGATCTCTTCCTGAAGCTTTTCTTCTTCGCCAAAATGAAACTCCACATACTCGTCCAGATAATCCAGCATCTTGATTGCCTCTACCCGTCCTACCTGTTCTTCCAGTTTTGCCAAAAACTGATTGGTACGGTCAATAAGCTCCCTGTGCTGTGTGTCAATCATCTCATTTCCTGTAATCAGGTTATCGTCAAATTCAATTCTCATCGTTATACCTCCACATTTATATATACTTTTTTCGGTCTTCCTACAGCGGATTAAAATCAGATGCCGGATGCTTGCACCACGGACAGATAAAATCCTCCGGCAGTGTATCGCCCTCATAAACATATCCGCAGACACTGCACACAAATCCTTTCTTTTTCTCATCCTTTTTCGGTGCTGTCTTTACATTCCGCTGATAATAGCTGTATGTAATCGATTCTGTATCCGACAGCACTTCGCCGTCTGTCACATCTGCCAGAAACAGCGTGTGGGTTCCAAGATCAACTGAAGATACTACCTTCGCTGAAAGATAGGCATTGGTCTCCCCGGCAACATATACCACACCATTTTCCGCCCGTGGACAGACCATTCCTTCCAGCTTGTCCACCTGCGCTCCGCTCTGGAATCCCCAGTGCTTATAAGTGTCAAACTTCGACTGCTCTGTCAGCATGGAAACATTAAAAATCCCTGTGCGCATAATCATATCATGTGTATAGTTTTTCTTATTCACCGCAATCGTAATGCGATTCGGCTCCGTAGTAACCTGAACGGCAGTATTTATAATACAACCATTGTCCTTTTCCCCTTCTCTGGCTGTCAGGACAAACAACCCATACGTCAGCTTAAACATCGCTTTCTTATCCATATATCCGCCCTCCCGGTTTGATAAATCCTTAATAGGAATTTATTTCAATTATATAAACTGCTCAGAGGATTGTCAATGGATTTCCCTCGGTACTCTGAAATACACCGACAAAAAAGCCGCCCGGTATATATACCTATTTCGGGCAGCTTTCTATTACATTTCATTCTTCAATGCCTGAAGCAGCATAATATGATATTCCTCATCTTTGATGATCCTTGCCAGCACCGCATTCACAAATTCATCATTTATCATCTTCATGTGCGTTCGGTACTGATGAATCGCATCCTTTTCTGCTTCAATGTCAGACAGGAGCATTTTCCAGAGGTCATCGGTGACCGAAACTCCCTCCGGCGTCCACATTCTCGTTTTTCCTCCCTGGTACTTTGCCACAAAATCAATATTGCCGCCCAGCAGGAAAATCAGCTCTCCCAGTTTCTGCAAATGGATCATTTCTGCCATTGCAATTCCAAGGATTGTCTTAGCCACAGGACATTTCTGACAGGACAGCCGGTTCTCATTGTTGATATATTGAGTAATGGCCGTCATCTCAGATACCCCGCCGCAGTAATCAATGCTGAGCAGATCTGCATAGGCACGATTTTTCTCCCGTACCCGTGTTTCCGGATATGGTAAGTCTGCCATAATGGGTTTTACACCGGCAAAGTTACATGTATTAATCAGAGGATGGGATTTTTCTTCCATTGTTATTCCCCATTCCATATTCCACTTTATAGCAGTATATGAAATTATGAAAGCAAACGTGTATACTCCCGTTAGTCGGACAGACGCTGCATCCAGATCTTCCTTTTAAATACTACCAGGGAAATACCAAATCGCACGCATTCCTCCAATGAAAGGATAAAATATACCGCCGGAATCGGAAGCTTCCAGGCAAATGCCGACAGCATTCCCAACGGAACGCCAAAGATCCATGTTCCGATCAGATCAATCGCCATAATATATTTGGTTTTTCCTCCGCTTCGGATAATTCCGCCTCCCAGAATCATATTCTGCACCTTTACGGGTGAAACTAATGCAAATACAAGCAATAGTCTCCGTGCCATTCGTCTTACACTGGCTTCCACATGAAAAATCAGCACATAATATCTGCTGAAGATCACCAGCAGTACCGACAGAACCAGAGAGCCCGCCACTCCATACAGCATCAGTTTTTTTGAATTTTCATAGGCCTTATCATAGGCTCCTGCCCCCAGAGACTTCCCGATCATAATTCCGGCCGCCTGGGACACGCCGCTCAATGCTCCGATCATCAATGCCTGAATCGGATTGGTCAGCATCATTGCCGCATACGCCAGCGTCCCAATATGTCCATAAATTAATGCATACACATTTTCTCCAAGTCCCCAGAAGAATTCACAAATTAGAATCGGCAAAAGTATTCCTGCATACTGCATCCAGCAATTGCCCCCTGTAATCAGAGCAAAGGTCAATTTCCGTGATTGCGCCCGGCATAACCGGACAAACAGCCCAAACAGGAACAGACAGCTTACAAACTGTGCAATAACGGACGCAAGCGCTGCTCCATTACTTCCCATGACAGGACATCCAAGTTTTCCAAAAATCAGAATATAATTGAGTCCTGTATTCAAAAGAGCCGCCGCCACACTGGTATACAGAGGCAGAGCTGCTGCTCCCACACACCGCAGATAAGTAGAAAGCAAGGTACTGAAAGCAGCCGGAATATAGGAGACCGCATAAATCTTAAGATAATCTGCCGCTACTTCTATCGTCTCTGCATCTCTGATATAAATTCCCATGATTCGTTCCGGAAACAGGGTACTTCCTCCAGTAAACAGTATCGCTACCATAATTGCCAGTACTAAGTTTGTAAAAAAGCTTTTTCCAACCTCTTTTTCATCTTCTTTTCCGATATACTGTGCGATCATAATACCGGCTCCTGTTGCAATTGCAGCTATCACAACTGTATAAAGGGATGTAAATTTGGCCGCCAGACCGATTCCGGCTATGCTGATGCTGCCAAGCTGCCCTGTCATAATCTGATCCACCACTCCAAAAGAAGATTGAAGTAACGACTGCATTGTAACCGGCAGAGCTATCATCAACACTTCCTTACGGAACAACTGATTTTCTTTCATCTCATTCTCCTTTTCTATAGTCCTCTATAAAAAAGGATAAAACCAGCTTCGCCAATTAGCAATGGGTTAAACGCGTAACCAATTACAAAAATACTCTCGCAAATTTATGCATTTTGCCCAGAATCCACTGAAATCTCTTTTACACTTTCCCGCTCGACCAAAGTTACTCCCAGCCGGATTGTATCTCCCTGTTTTGCTCCATATTTCAGTTTTTCCAGAAGCCGCAGACTTTCTCTTGCCCGTTCCTTACTGTCCTGACGTATGGTGGTCAGAGATGGCCGAATCATCTTCCCCAATTCTGTATCGTCAAATCCCATAACCGAAATATCCTCCGGGACTCTGATCTGACGGGACATAAGGAAACATATCAGGTCTACCGCATAATAATCCGACACACAGAACACAGCCGTATGCTCTCTAATGTCCGATAATCTGTCCGAATAAAATTGATACCGTTCTTCTCCTGCCATCGGCACGATCATAAGCTCCGCCTGGGGCAGCGCCGCTTTCAGACCCTGATATCGTTCCAGATCCACACATATCTC
Source organism: Eubacteriales bacterium (assembly GCA_030524585.1). Classification (GTDB taxonomy): domain Bacteria; phylum Bacillota; class Clostridia; order Lachnospirales; family Lachnospiraceae; genus Claveliimonas. The sequence continues at coordinate 36,398 of JAUNGJ010000020.1, forward strand.
ATTGTCGGAAATACACAGCACCTTCCGGTGCCCCTTTTCCTTTAAATAATTTCCGGCACGAAGGCCCCCGTCAAAATTATCTACGATAATATTAGACAGCTTAACGGTTTCCTCTACATAACCATCATAAATAACAAAGGGAATGCGCATTGTCTCCCGAAGCTTCTTATAATCCTGCTCGCAAAACCCGATCAGCACCAGCCCCTCCATGTTCCACATAGATGCAAAGCGGCTGATTTCATTCCACTCTGCCGTTACTTTAACCATCATAAAGTATCCGGCGTGGTCGATTTCTTCGGATAACGCATTCAGATTGGCGGCAATAAAGCCATCTTCCAGAACATGCCCCTCGTACTTTTCATGATTGTTGATTACCACGCCGATAATCCGCGAATCGTTCTGGGCCAGAAGAATCCCGGCCATACTGGGAATATATTCTCTCTCTTCCAAAAGCTCCTGTACTCGTCTTACCGTTTCATCGGATATCTTTTTTGTTTTGCCGTGAATCACATTAGACACCGTTGCTGTGCTAAGCCCCAGCTCCTCTGCGATATCCACGATTCTTACTCTGCTTTCTGTCTGCATCCTTTTCACTCTGCCAACCTTCCGTAAAGCCCGGTATAATGCCGCAGTTTTTCTGCCAGCCTGTCATCAAAGCTTCCCGGCAGTGCACGCCAGATCCAGTTTCTTCCTATCGTAGACGGTGTATTCATCCGGCTGTCACTGGCCAGGCCAAGAAGATCCTGTGCCTGCACAATGGTAAGATCCGCTGCACTTTCCCAGAGAGCGCGCATCATGTCCCAGTGATAATTGGACGGTTCATTTAGTCTCAAATACTCTTTGGCATAGGCTGCATCTTCCGGGTCAGCCGAAGTAAACCAACCCTGAATCGTGTCATTGTCATGAGTACCAGTATAAGCCACACAATTCGGAATATAGCGATATGGAAGATAATCGCTGTTATTATCATCCCGTCTGTCAAATGCAAATTCCAGCACCTTCATTCCCGGGAATCCACTTTCTCTCAAAAGTTTTCTGACCGACCCCGTCATAAATCCCAGATCCTCCGCTATAATCCGCTGCTTTCCAATTGTCTTCTCCATTGCCCGAAACAGCGCAATTCCCGGTCCGGGATGCCATCGTCCTTCCCCGGCATCCCGCGCTCCGTAAGGAATGCCATAGTAAGAATCAAAACCCCTGAAGTGATCAATGCGAAGCACATTATACACCTTACACAGATAACCGATACGGTTGATCCACCATCCATACTCTTTCTTCTCATGTTCTTCCCAATCAAACAGAGGATTTCCCCACAGTTGCCCGGTAGCAGAAAATCCATCCGGCGGGCATCCGGCAACCTCCGTCGGCCTCCGATCCTCATCCAGCTGAAACAGCTCCGGATGGGCCCACACATCTACGCTGTCCAGAGCCACATAGAAGGGAAGATCCCCTATAATATCTATGCCCCGTTCATTCGCATAGCTTCGAAGATTATTCCACTGGCTGAAAAAGAAGAACTGCATAACCTTCCAGAACAGCGTTTCCGTTTCTTGCTCCCATCGGGCTTTCTTAAGTCTCTCCGGCTCATGATTTCTGAGTGCAGGTTCCCATTCAAGCCAGGGAAGTCCATTATTTGTCATCTTTAAAGTCATAAACAGCGCATAATCATCCAGCCAGTATTGATTCTCCCGGCAGAACTCATCAAAAGCCCCCGGCGGGCGCTTAAGAAAACGTTCCGCTGCCCTGTGCAGAATCGGATAGCGCTTACGATATAAGGCTTCATAATTTACTTTGTTGGGCATACTCTCCCAATCAATGGCGGCATATTCTGATTTTTCAAGTAAACCTGCCTCCGCCAGCTCATCCAGATCAATAAAATATGGATTGCCGGCAAATGTTGAAAATGATTGATAGGGTGAATCCCCATAACTCGTAGGACACACCGGCAGAATCTGCCAGTAGGATTGTCCCGCCTTAACCAAAAAATCAATAAAGTCACGGGCACTCTGTCCCATCGTCCCTATTCCATAAGGAGAAGGAAGCGAGGACAGATGCATCAGAACACCACTTCTTCTCAAGATGATCACATCCTTCTCATTTTTCTTAATTCAATCAGCGTGCACGCACGCTCTCTCCCGATATCAGATGAAATGGCTCTACCTCATAAACCGGAGCCATATCATCCTCAATACACTGTAATAATATCTCAACACTGCGGGATGCAATTCCCTCCCTATGCTGACGAATCGTCGTAAGGCGGGGAACCATATAATTTCCGATATCAATCCCGTCAAATCCAATCACCGAAATGTCTTCCGGAACCCTTAGTCCCCGATCCTGAATTGCCCGGATTGCCCCGACAGCCATGACATCCGACATTGCAAACACCGCGGTAATATCCGGCATTTTATCCAATAGTCTTCCCATAGCATAATAGCCCTCCGAGATGGAAAAATGGGCCGCCTCATACTGGTATGCCGGCTCATACATCACACCGTTCTCAGCAAATGCTCTTCTGCACCCCTCGTAACGGGAGAATGAAGCCTGAGACATCGGCATTTTACCTCCAAGAATCCCAATATTCGTATGTCCCAGCGAAAACAGATACTCAATGGCAAACTTGGCAGCCTCTTCATCATCGGTACCAACGCTGGACAGATTGTCAAAGCCCAGCCCCTCTGCCGAGTTTGTCACCAGTACACAGGGCACCGTCACATAGGAAAATCTCTGTCGGAAATACTCCAGGTTACTTCCCAAAAACAGGATTCCAAGGGGACGCCGCTCTGTACATATCTTATTCGCCTGCTCCAGCTCGTCATCATCCTCATCCAGATAGTAGACCATACAGGCATAATCCTTCCTCCGGATCAGCCCCTGCATCTGCTCCACAATTGCCGCAAAAAGCATGTTTTGAGCCCCTTTAATGATAATGGCAATTCCATCCCTGCTCTGCTTCTTCAGATGCTTTGCATTACTGTTCAAATGAAAATGATATTTCTCCACCACTTCCATAATCGTCTCTCTCGCTTTTTCCGAAACGCCAGGAGAGTGATTGAGCACACGTGATACTGTTCCCACCGAATAACCGGATTCTCGGGCAATGTCTTTGATCGTCATAGATAATTTCCTTATATTATGGCTTCCGATGCGGTTTAGCCTTTCACAGCACCTGCAGCCACACCTTTCATAATATGTTTCTGGCAGAATAAATATACAATAATTACCGGAATAATACTAATCATAATTATAGCCATTGTTGCTCCCAAGTCAACTGTTCCGTAGCTTCCCTTCAGATACTGTACATGAATTGGAATTGTCATGTATTCGGTTCTGTCGAGAACCAGATACGGAAGCAGATAATCATTCCATATCCACATAACTTCCAGTACACCTACCGAAATCAGTATAGATTTAAGCATTGGAAATACCACTTTAAAATATGTTGTCAGCGCTCCACATCCGTCAATGGCTGCCGCCTCTTCGATCTCAAGAGGAATTCCTTTGATAAATCCGGTAAACATGAATACCGCCAATCCGGCTCCAAATCCCAGATATACAATCGGAATCGTCCACGGTGTATTCAGCCGTAATCTGTCTGCCGTACTTGACAGTGTAAACATTACCATCTGGAATGGTATGATCATGGAGAACACACACAGATAATACATAATCTTAGAAAACAGGCTATTGACGCGCACAATATACCAGGCCGCCATGGAGGTACAGAGCAAAATCAAAGCTGTCGATACCACCGTAATAAACAAACTGAAAAATACAGATTTCATAAACGGGTAATTTCCAAAGGTCATACCCTTCATATAATTTGCCCATCCCACGAAGGATTCCGAATTCGGCAGGGCAAATGTTTCTGTGTTGACGTATGCATTCGCTTTAAATGAATTGATCAGCACTTCAAAAATGGGAATCAGATAAATAATACTGAATATGGAAAAAAATACCGTAAGCAGTTTGCTTCCTAAACTTCTTTTTTCTTTCATTACTGCTGCACCTCCTTGTCGCGGGTAAATCTAAGCTGAGCAAGCGCCAGCGCAGCTACCAGAATAAAGAACAGAACAGCCTTTGCCTGGGCAAGTCCGCGGGTATTTGCACTTGTATAGAAAGTCTTATAAATATTAAGCGCCAGCATCTCGGTTGTATTAATCATCGTCGCACCCTCTCCAAACTTCACCGGCATACCGCCCGTCAGCGCAAGGTTCTGGTCAAACAGTTTGAAGGAGTTCGTCAGAGTCAGGAAAATACAGATGGTAATCGATGACATTACATTCGGGATCGTAATCTTAGTCAGTGTCTGCCATTTGCTCGCACCGTCAATTTTAGCAGCTTCGATCATATCCTCCGATACGCTCTGTAATCCTGCGATATATATGATCATCATATATCCCACCTGCTGCCAGCACATAAGGATTAGAAGTCCCCAAAAGCCATATTTTGTCTCCGCAAGGAGAAATGTTCCATATCGTTTTAAAATACCATCAAAAATCATGGACCAGATATAGCCCAGTACAATACCGCCGATCAGATTCGGCATAAAGAATACTGTACGGAATATATTGGAACCTTTGATATTCTGTGTCAATAAATATGCAATTGTAAAAGCAAGCAAATTAATTGCTATGATTGATACTGCCGCAAAAGCTGCCGTATAGAGAAACGAATACTTAAATCCCGGATCGGCAACTGCCTTCGCGTAATTGCCAAGTCCAATAAATGTTGCATCCTTTGGGATCGTAAAATCACAAAATGAGAGATACATTCCCTGTATAAACGGCCATATAAATCCAATGCAAAAGGCTGCAAAGGTCGGCAGCATAAAAATAGGGAAACATCTTCGAATCGGTCTTGAGACCAGCCTGCTGTTTACTGCAGCCGCTGATGCTCTTTTTTTCTTTATCTTCACCAAATCATTCCTTTAAAATTATTAATCTTATCATAAATCAAGTGTCATTTTGTTATAAAAACAGGGGAGTGCCTATGCCCTCCCCTCATGTAATTGTGATTACTGTGCAGCGTACTGTGTAGCCCAGCCGTCTACATATGCTGTTACTACGTCATCCCAGCTTCCGCCGTTAGCAGTGTACTGTAACAGTGCAGATACAACCGTTGCTCTCCAGTCATCTACATTTGGTGTATAGTTGAATGCCCATGTTACAACATAGTTTCCATTCTCGATATACTCATTAGCTGCTTTGAAGAATACGTTCTCAGGCTCTTTTGCACTCTGGAAAGGAATCGGGCCAAACTGTTCTGCCATCATAGTTGTTCCCTCATCAGATGTTACAACCCATTTTACAAAGTCTAATGTAGCCTGAATATCTTCTTCGGATGCCTTACTGTTTACTGCCCAGCAGTTCTCTGTACCACAGCACAGACCTGCTTCTTCTTCTCCTTCTACACCACAGTAGATCGGAATCATTGTAAGATCATCAGGATTCATGTTGAAGCCCTTGCTCTCGTCCGTTACCAGATTTGCATATTCCCAGGAACCATTCTGATAGAATACTGCCTGACTCTGTCCGAACTCTGCCTCAGACTCATCACCAGTCTTGGTAGCAAGCTCTGCAGGAGCACATGTTGCATTGTTGATATACAGATCCCAGATATTCTTAAAGTTGTCAAGGTACGCGCCTGTTACTTCTGCCGGCTGCTCTGTCACACCGTCATCGCGGAACTCATAGAACATTGGCATATTAGCAAGGTGTCCGGAGAATCTCCAGGATGAAGAGCTCTCAAGTCCTGCTGATGTAAATGCAGAGAATCCAAGCTCATCCTTACGTGCTGTAATGTCCTCAGCAACCTTCTTTAATGAATCGAAGTCTGTAATATCGGATACTTCATATCCGGCTTCCTTCAGAAGCGCTGTATTTGTAATAATACCAAATGCTTCGTAGCAGTAACCGATTGCATATATTTCACCATTGTCACCCGTCAGATTAAATTCATCTGTTGACAGTTCCTTTGCCACATCTGTGTCAGCCAGATCCAGACAATAGTCTTTCCATGTTTCAACAGCCTGATCATTTCCAACCTGGAATAATGTAGGAGCGCTGCTCTTTCCCATCTCTGTGGTGAGAGTTGACTCATACTCTCCGGATGCTGCAGTTACGACCTTAACTTCAACACCTGTCTCTTCCGTGTACTTTGCTGCCAGATCCTGCCATGCCTGATCTGCCTCTGGTTTAAAGTTCAGATAATAAACTGAACCCTTGCCGTCAGATGAACCCCCGTCTCCGTCGCTGCTTCCGCCACTGTTTCCACATCCTGCCAGCATAGATACTGCAAGAGTGCCCACGAGAAGTCCTGATAATAATCTCTTTTTCATAATGTTCCTCCTTCAAAATTATTTTGTCGTTTTGCAGTGAATTTTGGAAACGTTTCCATTTTTCAGTGTAAAACAACATTTATTTATTTGTTATTTATAGAATACACTTTTTTCAGTTTTTATACAATATCTTTTTATTGATTTATACTTTTTTGTTAAAATAGCACAGTATTTCACACTTAAAACACAATTTAACCGTTCATTTAAAGTTTCATTTATAAACATTTTGCACAAAATCTTGCTCTTTTTTCTTTCCTCTCCTCTGATTTTCTGGAAACGTTTCAATTATTTTCATACCGGCAGACTATCTCTCACACACAGTGCACCATATCCCACCTGATTATTCGGATACACCGCAAACCCCGGCAGCGGTCTTGCTCCCCTCCTAAAATAAGCCTTCACCTTCTCCCCATATAGAAACGGGTCATTTCCCTGTACAATTCCCCACTCCATCAAAAGCGCCGCGCTTCCGGTGACAAACGGTGTGGCAAATGAAGTCCCGGTAAATTCTGCGTATCCACCACCCGCTGCCACTGTAGTGATTTTTACTCCCGGCGCTGCAATATCAGGCTTAACCATTTCCCAAAAGTCCGGCTCTACAATTGGACCTCTGCCGGAAAAGTCCGCATAAGTAAATGTCAGCGCGTCATAGGCGCCCACCGTGATAATCCGGGATGCGGTAGAAGGTATCGTAATCGTCACCTGCGGGCTGGGCGTAGTAAACCCAGTTCCAACATTCAGCGCACTGGCACCAGGCAGCCACAGATCATACCTTCCGCTGACCACATGTCCGGCAGACAGTATGATCTGCCAGATTCCCGGCGCAACATAGGTTTCACGCGGTAAAAAATCAATAAAAATTTCCTGTCTTGTACTATAGGGACTCGGTTTCCCATAATACAAAAGAATCTCTGTCTGCCCCACTGTAAATCTCTGGGGACCGAGAATTTCCTGAAAAGGTCCTACACGCACACCAGATGGATTAATTAAAGATATCTGCATCTCATCCGTATATGCCTTCCAAACCTGCACATTTACCCCGGTCTCCCTTTCCTGCACTGCCAGCTCTATCCGCTGTTCTTCACCGGAGCGCAAAATCCCCGATGTATGGCCGGCTCCCCGGCCCTCATTTCCTGCACCCACACAGATGCAGATGCGTCCAAGCCCTGCCACACTGTCCAGATACCGCTCCAAAAGTGACTGGCCATTGTGCGCTCCGTAAGAATTTCCAAAACTAATATTGACCGCCATCGGCTTTCTCAGTTCAATCGCCTTTCGCACCACATAATCCACTCCCAGCATCAGCTCTGTGGTGCGTGGAAATCCTTCCTGTCTTGGAATTCCAAGCTTCACAACAATGAGTTCGCTTTCCGGAGCAACTCCTGCATATGCCCCGCTTCCCGCTGCAATTCCGGCGACTGCCGTACCGTGCCCAGAAGTATCCCGGCTGGGAACCAGGGCGTAACGTTCTTCCAAAACAGAAGCCTGCAGTGCTTCGTTAATCCTTTCTTCTGTATACTCTTCTCCCAGCGATTGATCCCACAGATATTTAATCCGCGTACTTCCATCCGCATTCCGAAAATCCGGCAATGTATAGTCAATCCCGGAATCAATTACTGCTACCAGCGTCCCTTGTCCACGCAAACCAAAACGGGCTCCCTGCACTTCATCGATACAGGAAACCCGTCTTCCATTTACCACCTGAAAATACAGCCGTTTCGGCTTTTCCACATATTCCACCTGTGGAATATCTGCCAGCCGGTCTATCAGTGATTCCCGAATGGTAATTACTGCATATTCATTTAAAAGCTCCGTCACATGGGATGCCAGTTCACGTACCGGTTCCAGATCACCAGAATATTTAATGATCAAATCCCATTCTCTGTCAATGGGATTGTATCCCACTTCCAGAACAGCAGATTTCTCACGTTCTTCTTCTGTAGCATCCATCGCCAGATTTAAGAGATTTTCCAGCTTTTGATTCTCCATAAATTCTCCACTCGAATAGTTCTCTTTACTATCTTACTTAAGACGCTGTGATTTCAGAACAGGTATAAGGCGCCATCTCCAATGGAATAAAATATCCCTTATCATGTCTGCATATCGGGCAGATCTCCGGTACTTTCCCGCCTTCATGGACGTATCCGCAATTCAGACACATCCAGGTGCCATTTCCGTTTGGTTCAAAGTATTCTTTTTTCTCCAGTAATTTTTTGATATATCCAAAACGTTTCGCATGGATATTTTCTACCTCTGCGATCTGATAAAAGGCTGATGCTGCTTCGTAAAAGCCTTCCTCCTTCGCAGTATCTCCAAATGCCTGGTATACATCTTCATATTCCTCTGTCTCGTTATGCTCAGCTGCTTTTACCAGATCTAGCAGGGAATCAAAGGTATCCACCGGAAACCCTCCACAGATATCAATGGTCGTTCCTTCTGCCTTCTTCAGCAGATTATAGAACACCTGTGCATGAGCCCGTTCCTGTTCTGCCGTAAACTGGAAAATATGTCCAACCGCCTGCATTCCCTGGTGTCTTGCCGCTTCGGCAGCAATCGTGTATCGGTTTCTCGCCTGACTTTCTCCTGCAAATGCTTTCATCAAGTTTTCTTTTGTTTTGCTTTCATTAAAATCAATCGCCATGCTGCACACTCCTCTTTTTTTGATTAGTATGCTGCATGGCGATAATAATTATACACTCTATGCTTTTCTTTTTCTCTGTCCTAGTTAAATCCTATCAATCTTCTTGCAATCGTATATGCCAGAGAAGAAACCTTACGTCCCGGCTTTCCCGGAAGATTCATGCTCTGTCCTAAGATTCCCCAACGAATACGAATAAACGTCTTCTTGTCCTTCTGCTTCAGATACTGCCACAGTTCCTTTTTCTTTTCCAGGTTCTCTGCATTTTTAGAACGGATACAGAGAATCGATGAAACGGTCATCATAATCGCCAGATAATTCTCCATATAAGCGCGAAGTTTCTTGTTTGTAATCGCTCTCATCTGGTACATGTCAATCATGGACTTGGTCACAAAAATCTGCTGATCAATCCGCTTGATCATAACCTTTTCATTCACCGATTGATCTTCCCGCCCAATGTAATAGCGGTAAAAATCCTCATCCATATAGTACATCTTTCTCACATGTGGAAGCGGATAATACACATAAATATTATCTACGTAGAATGTATGCTTCGGAAGCTTCAGCTGACACAGCTTCAGCATGTCGGTCCGGTAAATGACCGAGTGCATTAATATATATTGATCCAGATGGAACCGTCCCACATCCACCCATCGAAAAATGGTATTCTGAGGCAGTACATTACGGTAATGAATCACCTTCTTATGGGAAGCCCCTTCTTTCTCATATACATAATTGGCTATCAGCATATCTACTTCCTTGCCTTCCGCCTCCATTCCCCGAAGGACAGCAAGAATATTATGCAGGGATTCCTCTCTCACCCAATCATCACTGTCAACAACTTTGAAATATTTGCCGGAAGCATTCTTCAGTCCATAATTTACCGCATCTCCATGGCCTCCGTTCTCTTTATCTATCACCCGGATAATATCCGGATACTTTTTGGCATATTCGTGCGCAATTTTCGATGTGTTATCTTTAGAGCCGTCATTTACAATGATGATCTCCACATCTTCTCCGCCGGGAAGTATACTCTCAATTGCATGAGCCATATACTCCTGAGAATTGTAACACGGAATCGCAAATGAAATGTACTTCATAATTTTATCCTCCTCATCCTGCCATTACAGCGTGTTCCACATAAGTATAGCTCATTCTTTTTTATTTTCCAACTTATTTTTCGTTCATAATTTGTTCATTTTATTTTTAAAAATCTTTCATTTATTCAACATGTTTTCTTCACAGGTCTAACGTATACTAATATCATCAGAAAGAACAAAAGAATTTTTTAAAAAAGACGTTTAGTATTTCATACTTGAGAATAAGCTTTTTCATAATACATGCCGGGAACCGCATACAGCGGTTACCCGGCATCCTCCCTTTTTATGGATCTTTACACCATCTCTCTCTGAATCTGATCAAAATCTATTTCTAAATCCGGATATAAATACGGCTTAACCATATCCTCAAAAGTATAGACCACAGGAATT
>JAUNGJ010000074.1 GCA_030524585.1 Eubacteriales bacterium
GCTCTGCAATCTTCTTGATTCCGTAAGAAGTATCCTCTTCGATCACACCGCAGGTCTTGGTACGCTTGTAATAATTGTATGTATACTCTGCTGCGTAATGGTTCTTGATAACCTTATCCTCTACGATTCCCATTCCGGTCTCTTCTGCTGCCATCTTGGCAAGCGGGATACGCTGTTTGTTTGCTGCCATAGCAGCCTCGAAGAAGATCTTATCAACCTGCTCCTGTGTAAAGGTAGCAAAAATCTTCTGCGCTTCTTTCATCTTTGCAATTTTCTGTTCCAGCCACTCAGCAGTATTAACCTCTGGCACTGGTGCTTCAGCCTTCTTAGTCATAATCCTTTTCCTCCATTTTCTAAGAATCTGTTCGTTTGCTTGTCACTATGGTCAGTATACATGCTCGTTAATTATTTGTCAATATAAAATGATAATTTTTTAACATTTTTGTTATTTTATTAACAATCCATCAAAAGACACCTGCTCTTTTATTCAAATTGCACAAAAAAAGAGGTACAGCCTCTCATTCCTGTACCCCTATTCGTATAAATTAACTTCTTGCCAGACCATCAACCGATAACACAACTCCGGAAATGTAGCTTGCCAGATCGCTTCCCAGGAACAGGAACGCATTGGCAATATCCCGTGCTTCGCCAATTCTTCCAAGCGGGATTGTTTTGATCAGCGGCTCGATCATAGCCTCCGGCAATGCTGCCACCATATCCGTCTTCGTAATTCCAGGCGCCACGGCATTTACTCTGATATGAAACGGCGCCAGCTCTCTTGCTAACGAAAGCGTAAGTCCATTTACCGCAAACTTACTCGTCGGATACCCAATACCTGAGGGCTGTCCGTACTTGCTTACCATAGAACTTGTATTTAAAATTACACCGTCCTGCTGTTCCTTCATAATTGGAACTACAGCTTTGGATACATTGAACACAGCGTTTACATTCAAATTGATAATCTTTTCAAAATCTTCAGAAGAAAGCTCCTCAATTGGTCCTTTCTGTGAAATGCCGGCATTATTTACAAGGATATCGATATGTCCATATTTGTCTTTGATCTCCTGAATAACCTTTTCCACCTCACTGTAATCATTCAGATTCGGATAATATCCTTCCACCTCGATATTTTTTTCTTTCAGAGAACCGATTGCTTTATCCACCGTCTCTTTTCTTGATCCAAATAAGATCACCTGTGCATGATTTTCACAAAAGGTTTTTACAGTTTCAAATCCTATTCCTCTTGTTCCGCCTGTAACTACAGCAACTTTTCCTTTTAACATAACATAATACCTCCTTTTTTGTTTTCTTTACTTTACATGTTCCGTGTGCAGCAGCATATGTGCCTTATGGGAAGTCGGCTCCCCAAAATACTCTCTGTAGAGTGCCTGAATATCCGGATTGTCGTGGGAACAGCGAAACTGTGCATTTGCATCCAGATAATACAGGTTTTTACTCCGTTCAAATGCCCATTCCTCACCGTCGTGGATCGGCTGCCCGCCTCCGCCGACACAGCCTCCCGGACATGCCATCACTTCCACAAAATCATACTGCACTTCTCCGCTCTCAATCTTCTTCAGCAGCGCCCGTGTATTGCCAAGACCGCTGACAACTGCGGTACGAACCGTTACATCATCTACCTGGAAGGCGGCTTCCTGCACGCCATTATTTGCACCAAATCCGGTACTTCTCACAGCCTTAAATGCATCTGCCGGCGGATTCTCTCCTTTCATCAGGAAGTAAGCGCTTCTGAGCGCCGCTTCCATAACTCCTCCGGTTGCCCCAAAGATCACTCCGGCTCCGGTTCCTTCCTGCATCGGACGGTCGCTTTCGATATCCTGCAAAGTATCCGGTTTGATGTGGGCCGCACGGATCATCCGAACCAGCTCACGGGTAGTGATCACAGCATCAATGTCGTGTCCGGCATATTCCCCATAGAAAAGCTCCATCTCCCGTTCTCCCTTTTTCGCCACACATGGCATCACAGACACCGTATAAATCTGTTCCGGGCTGACTCCCAGCTTCTCCGCGAAATAGGTCTTCATCACAGCGCCGAACATCTGCTGCGGTGATTTTGCCGTGGAAAGATAGCGCACCAGATGAGGAAACTGGGATTTGATAAACCGTATCCATCCCGGGCAGCAGGATGTGAACATTGGCCGTTCCTTCAGCTCCCCGGATGTAAACCTCTTCAGGAACTCTGATCCTTCTTCCATAATGGTAAGATCAGCTGAAAATGTCGTATCAAATGCATAATCCACGCCAAGACGCTTCAGCGCATCCAATATTTTTCCGACCCTGGCCTCCTCCGGTGTAAGGCCAAGTTCTTCTCCCCAGGCCGTACGTACCGCCGGAGCCACCTGCGCAACAACGATCCTCTCTTTATCGTTAATGGCGTCCCATACCTTCTCCGTATCATCCCGCTCCCTCAGCGCTCCTACCGGACAGTGGGTAATGCACTGTCCGCAGAGAGAGCAATCCGCCTCTTCAATCTCCTTGTGTCCGGATACGCTCACTGTGGTTCTGGAACCGGTTCCCTCCACATCCCAGATACTCAGGCTCTGCACTTTATCACAGATCTGAATACATCGCATGCATTTGATGCACTTGGACGAATCACGAATCAGTGGAAACTCTTTGTTCCAGGGCCGCTTCTCAATCTCCATCCTGTATGGGATCTCAATGATATTCAGATCATTTGCAACCTTCTGTAAGCTGCAGTTGCCGCTTCTGGCACAGGTAACGCATTCACAGTTATGCTGCGAAAGAATCAGCTCCACATTGGTTCTTCTATGTCTTCTCACCTTTGGGCTGTTGGTATAAATAACCATGCCCTCTTCTACCACGTTATTGCAGGAAGTAATCAGTTTATCTTTTCCCTCCAGCTCCACAACACAGACACGACAGGCTGCAATCTCGTTGATTCCTTTGAGATAGCAAAGCTTGGGAATCGGGATTCCATTCTGCAGCGCTGCCTCCATAATTGTTACGCCATCCTCTGCGGAGATAAGCTTCCCGTCAATTGTAAGATTTACCATAACGTCTCTCTACCTCCTTTAAATATTCCGTATCCGAAATGATCGCACCGGAGACATCTTCCAGCCTCCTGCTTCGCCTCTCTCTCGGTCATACAGTTCTCTACGCCTTCAAAATCCAGTACTCTTTCACAGGCCTCACGCTCTGTCAGATCAATTCTGCCGCAAGGTGATTTGTCCTTCAGATCTGCCTCAGGAATCTCTACATCACAGGAAATCTCATGATGATACCCTAAATATTCGTCAATATTTGCCGCCACAACCTTTGCCGCTGCAATCGCTTTAATGACCGAGGCCGGACCGCTTGCGCAGTCACCTCCGGCAAATACACCCGGAAGTTCTTCAAAAGCGCCTGTACTTGTGGTCTTGATTTTTCCTCGGGATACCGGAATACCCGCCGCTTCAAAATGAGCTGTCTCAATGTTCTGTCCGATTGCAACTACCAGCACATCACACGGGATATACACATTCGGTTCTCCGGTTGGTTTTACGCTGGCACGTCCATCCCGGATCGCACTTACCATCTGGGGAGTCACGTAGATACCCTTTACATGATTGTTCTCATCTACGTCAATTGCCGCCGGAGCCTTCAGCGTCTGAAGCTCCACCCCTTCTGCAACTGCACCGTTGATTTCCCCCGGAAGAGCTGTCATATCCGCCATTCTTCTGCGGTATACGATACTGACCTTCTTAGCTCCCATTCTCTTTGCTGTTCGCACCGCATCCATGGATACATTACCGCCGCCAATAACCGCTACCTCTTTACCGGTCAGATCCGTGATAATGTTCTTTCCGATATTGCGCAAAAACTGCACTGCCGACATTACGCCTTCTGCGTTCTCACCTTCCAGGCCGAGCTTCTTATCTGTACTTGCACCGATGGTAATCAGAACTGCATCATACTGTTCCCGCAGCTCCTGAATCGTAATATCCTGTCCAATCTTAAGGCCATATTTTACCTCGACGCCGGTCTTTAAGATTGCGTCCACATCATCCTCCAGACGCTCTTTGGGCAGTCTGTAATTCGGAATACCATAGCGGAGCATACCGCCAAGCTTCGGAAGCATCTCATATACCGTCGTCTGGTGTCCCATCAGCTGCAAATAATAGGCTGCGCTGAGTCCTCCCGGACCACCGCCAAGAACCGCAACCTTCTTGCCCGTACTTGGCGCACACGCCGGCGGTTCTACCACTCCGGCGAAATCTGCGGCCACCCTCTTAAGGCCACGAATATTTACCGCTTTATCTACCATATTTCTACGGCATCTCAGTTCACAGGGATGTTCACAGATAAATCCGCATGTTGTTGGAAAAGGATTGTCCTTCCGAATCAATCTGACTGCATCAGCATATCTTCCTTCTCCGACTAATGCCACATACCCCGGAATATCAACATGCGCAGGACATAACGCCACACAGGGCACCGGCTGATTATATGTACAGGTACATCTTCCGTGCCGGATATGCTCGATATAGTCATCTCTGTATCCAATCAGCCCTTTATATACCATGTTGGCCGCCTCGTATCCAATTGCACAGTCTGCCGACTCCATGATTGACAGCGCCGTTTCCTCCATTACATCCAGAGTCTCCATAGTTGCCTTGCCATCCAGCACATCTTTGATAAAATGATTCAGCTGTCCCAGACCAATCCGGCATGGGACACATTTCCCACAGGTCTGTGCATGACATAGCTCCAGAAACGCGCGAGACATATCTACCGGACAGAGTCCCGGAGGGCTGGATTCAATTCTGCGCTCTAAATCTTTATATAATTCTTCCATAACAATGCGTGCACGATTTGGCGTCTTTAATTCCAATCTGCTCATAGAAGATCCCCACTTTCTACAGTATTTTATATTTTTCTATTGTAGCATGGTTTTTGAAAAATGGAATAGAATTTACATAAGTAGATAATTTAACGGGAATGTCAATTTTTCTACAAAACCGATTGCACTCTGTTTATTTATTAGTACAATTATTCTGACCATATATGAAAAACGCACCCTGATTTCTCAGAGTGCGTCTCAATGACTAAATTTGTTCTATATGCTCTTATCTTAAGAACTATACCAGCTCAAGAAGAACTTCCATAGCTGCATCACCTTTACGCTGGCCAATCTTTACGATTCTTGTGTAACCACCGTTGCGGTTCTCATACTTTGGAGCGATCTCATCAAATAACTTTGCAACAAGGTCTACTTCCTTTGTGTTCTTCTTCTTTCCTGCTGCTGCAGCCGGAACATCCTTTACCGGATAAAGAACCTTCAGCATCTCTCTTCTTGCATGAAGTCTTGATGGCATGTCTTTCTTGATCTTCTTCTCAACTTCATCGTAAACAGTAACCTTCTTGCCGTCTACAACTTCTTTTACTCTCTTGCCATCTTTGTCCTTGCGGGCAACCTTAGCTGTTACAGTAACCTCTTCAAAGTTGTCTTTCTCTCTTACTGCCATAGCGATAAGACCCTCTGCAACCTTGCGGATCTCTTTAGCCTTAGCTTCTGTTGTAACAATCTTACCGTTATTCAGAAGTGCTGTTACCTGGTTTCTAATCAATGCTTTTCTCTGGCTTGATGTTCTGCCGAGCTTTCTATACTTTGCCATTTTTCTTTTCCTCCATTTTAAACACTTGGTTATGCATTCATCGGGCTTACTAGCCAAATGCCGCCATCATGCGCTTCGGGCTTACTGATGACTTTCACTTTTACAAGGTAGTTCTTCTTACTAAATTCGCGCGGCGTCCAAAGACTTGCGCTCATTAAGTTCCGAAGAACAGAGTTCGCACTAACCTCAAGCTTCGCCTGCCGGCTCGCTCTCAAAATTAGTGGAAGCCGCTTGAACATTAGCCGTTCAATCGGCATCGTGGACTTCGTCCACTCTACTCTTCTCCCTGGCTTAATTCTAAGCCAAGTTCTTTTAATTTCGCTAACACTTCCTCCAGAGACTTGCGTCCAAGGTTACGCACCTTCATCATATCCTCCGGAGTTCTGTTTGTCAGCTCTTCTACCGTATTGATTCCTGCTCTCTTCAGGCAGTTATATGAACGGACAGAAAGTTCAAGTTCATCAATACTCATCTCAAGTACTTTCTCTTTCTCATCGTCTTCTTTCTCAATCATAACTTCAGCAGCCTGTGCAACCTCAGATAGATCAATGAACAGCTTCAGATGCTCGCTAAGTACCTTTGCTGCCAAACTTACGGCTTCATCCGGAACCAAAGTTCCGTTTGTCCAAACGTCCAATGTTAATTTGTCGAAGTCTGTAATTTGACCAACACGTGTATTCTCTACAGTGAGATTCACACGCTCTACCGGAGTGTAGATAGAATCAATCGGAATCACTGCGATCGGCAGATCCTCTCCCTTGTTCTTATCCGCACTTACATATCCTCTTCCCTTTGTAATGGTAAGCTCCATATACAATTTGCTGTCTGCCCCACCGTTCAGTGTTGCAATCACAGTTTCCGGGTTCATAATCTCAATATCAGAGTCCACCTGGATATCAGCACCTGTTACTACACCTTCGCCCTCGAACTCAATATAAGCGGTCTTCGGCTCATCTGTCTCTGATGTATTCTTGATCGCCAGTGACTTTAAATTCATAACGATCTCTGTAACGTCTTCTTTTACACCTGGGATGGAACTGAACTCATGCAGTACTCCGTCAATCTTAATCTGGCTGATTGCTGCGCCAGGAAGCGAAGAAAGCATGATTCTTCTAAGAGAATTTCCAAGTGTTGTACCGTAGCCTCTCTCCAGAGGCTCTACAACGAATCTTCCGTATCTCTTATCTTCTGAAATCTCGGTTATCTCGATATTTGGTTTATTAAAATCAAACACTATATAGTCCCTCCTTGTGGGGTGAATATCTAAATCTTATTATTTAGAATATAACTCGACAATCAACATCTCGTCTACTGGAACATCGATTTCTTCACGAGTTGGAAGCTCCTTTACAGTGGCTTTCAAATTCTCATGATCTGCCTCGATCCAGCCCGGAACCAGACGTCCGCCTGTAACCTCCAGAATATCTTTATATCTCTGGGAACCTTTGCATTTCTCCTTGATCTCGATAACATCGCCCGCCTTAACAAGGTAAGATGGGATATTTACCTGCTTGCCGTTTACTAATACGTGCTTGTGGTCAACAATCTGTCTTGCCTCACGGCGTGTTCTTGCAAGACCCATACGGAATACAACATTATCCAATCTGCTCTCAAGCATAATCATCAGGTTTGGACCGGTCATACCGTTCATGCGCTGAGCCTTCTCGAAATAGTTTCTGAAAGGTTTCTCTAATACACCATAGATGAATTTAGCTTTCTGCTTCTCACGCAACTGAAGACCATACTCACTCATTTTTCTATTAGATCTCTTCAACTGTCTGTTAGACTTTTTATCAATTCCTAAATAAACTGGATCCATTCCAAGGGAACGACATCTTTTAAGAACCGGAACTCTATTTACTGCCATGTCCTATTTCTCCTCCTATTATTTTACATTGTGTTACGGTAATTAAACTCTTCTGCGCTTCGGCGGACGGCAGCCATTGTGTGGTACCGGTGTAACATCCTTAATGCTTGTTACGTCAATTCCGCAAGCCTGGAGAGCACGGATTGCTGCTTCTCTTCCTGAACCAGGTCCCTTTACCATAACGTCTACGGACTTCAGACCATGAATCAATGCAGCCTTTGCAGCTGTCTCTGATGCCATCTGTGCCGCATATGGAGTAGATTTCCTTGAACCTTTAAATCCAAGACCACCAGCACTTGCCCATGAAAGAGCGTTACCCTGTGCATCTGTTAATGTAACGATTGTGTTATTAAAAGATGACTGGATAT
>JAUNGJ010000021.1 GCA_030524585.1 Eubacteriales bacterium
CGTCAGGGAAGGTCAGACCGTTCCCAGAGTGAGAGACGTCAGGATAACCGCCAGGACCGCTCCCAGAGCGAGAAACGACAGGATCGTTCCCAGGGTGAGAGACGTCAGGATAACCGTCAGGGAAGGTCAGACCGTTCCCAGAGTGAGAGACGTCAGGATAACCGCCAGGGAAAACAGGACCGTCAATCAGGAGACCGTTTCCAGAATGGACGTCAGGGAAGAAGTCAGGGAGACCGTTTCCAGGCAGATAAGGGTGACAGAGAGCGGGATGGATACAGGAATGACCGCCGCGATCGCCAGAATAAGAAGAGCAACCCTGCAATTCCGGCGCCGGCATTAGAAGGCCAGAAGCCTCAGAGAAGCAAGAATAAAGGCAAAGAGGATTACAAGAAAAAAGATTACCGCAAGGATGACGAAGACAGAATGCCAAAGGGCAAGAAGCAGAAGAACGAGCCGAAACAGCAGATTCAGAAGCCGCAGCAGAAGGAACAGAAGGTGGAAGAGACCATCAAGTCTATTGTGATTCCGGAGGTCCTTACGATCAAAGATCTGGCAGACAAGATGAAGATCGTTCCTTCTGTTATTGTGAAGAGGCTCTTTATGCAGGGCAAGATCGTGACCGTGAATCAGGAAATTGATTACGAGACCGCTGAAGAAATCGCACTGGAATTTGATGTACTCTGTGAAAAAGAAGAAGTGGTAGATGTAATTGAAGAGCTTCTGAGGGAAGAAGATGAGGACGAGAAGAAGATGAAGAAGCGTCCGCCGGTAGTCTGTGTTATGGGTCATGTTGACCACGGTAAAACTTCGCTTCTGGATGCGATCCGCCACACCAACGTGATTGACCGGGAGGCAGGCGGTATTACGCAGCACATCGGAGCATCGGTAGTAACCGTAAATGGAGAGAAGATTACGTTCTTAGATACTCCGGGACACGAAGCATTTACTGCTATGCGTATGCGCGGCGCAAGCTCTACAGATATTGCAATCCTGGTTGTTGCTGCAGATGACGGCGTTATGCCGCAGACTGTAGAGGCGATTAACCATGCCAAGGCTGCCGGAATCGATATCGTGGTTGCGATTAACAAGATCGATAAGCCGAGTGCAAATATCGACCGCGTAAAACAGGAACTGACAGAGTATGAACTGATTGCAGAAGATTGGGGCGGAAGCACCATTTTTGTGCCGGTATCTGCAAAAACTGGCGAGGGCTTACAGGAACTGATGGAGATGCTTCTTTTGACTGCTGAGATGGCAGAGCTTAAGGCAAATCCGAACCGCCGTGCAAGAGGTCTGGTCATTGAGGCAGAGCTTGATAAAGGAAAGGGTCCTGTGGCGACCGTGCTTGTGCAGAAAGGAACACTCCGTGTAGGTGATGCGATTGCAGCAGGCTCTGCTTACGGTAAAGTTAGAGCGATGATGGATGACAAGGGAAGACGTGTGAAGGAAGCAGGACCGTCTGTCCCGGTTGAGATTCTCGGATTAAATGATGTTCCGAATGCCGGAGAAGTATTTGTGGGCTGTAAGAATGATAAAGACGCAAGAAGCTTTGCGGAGACCTTTATTTCCCAGAATAAAGCGAAGCTGCTTGAGGATACTAAGACTAAGCTGTCACTGGATGATCTGTTCAACCAGATTAAGGAAGGAAACTTAAAAGAACTTGGTATTGTCGTAAAAGCAGACGTACAGGGTTCCGTGGAAGCGATCAAGCAGAGCCTTCTGAAGCTGTCCAATGACGAAGTGGTTGTCAAGATTATTCATGGCGGTGTCGGCGCGATCAATGAATCCGACGTAAGCCTTGCATCTGCATCCAATGCGATCATCATCGGCTTTAACGTGCGCCCGGATGCAACTGCCAAAGAAACCGCTGAGCGGGAAGGTGTAGACGTCCGTCTGTACCGCGTTATTTACAATGCGATTGAAGATGTGCAGGCAGCCATGAAGGGTATGCTGGATCCGGTCTTTGAAGAGAAGGTGCTTGGTCATGCGGAAGTGCGTCAGACCTTTAAGGCTTCCGGCGTTGGTACCATTGCCGGTTCCTATGTGATGGATGGTATCTTTGAGAGAGACTGTCAGGCACGTATTGTCCGCGATGGAATCGTGATCTATGATGGTAAGCTTGCTTCTCTGAGACGGTTTAAGGACGATGTGAAAGAAGTCAGAACCGGATATGAATGTGGATTTGTATTTGAGAACTTTAATGATGTCAAAGAAGGAGATCAGGTAGAGGCCTTTAAGATGGTGGAGATCCCGAGATAATTTCTCTCGGGAGTACCTTCTCCTGTGGGATATTGACGATAAAGGAGAATGAAAATTGAGAAAAAACAGTATTAAAAATACCAGAGTGAATACAGAGGTCCAGAAAGAACTGAGCAATATTATCCGCGCAGGGATCAAAGACCCGAGAGTGGCACCCTGGACTTCCGTTGTTGCTGTAACGGTGGCGCCGGATCTTAAGACCTGTAAAGCATATATCAGCGTTCTCGGAGACGAGAAGGCGCAGCAGGACACAGTGAAAGGCCTGAAAAGCGCTGAAGGGTATATACGCCGTGAGCTTGCGCGTAATCTGAATATGCGCAATACGCCGGAAATCACCTTCGTGCTTGATCAATCGATTGAGTATGGCGTAAATATGTCAAAAAAAATAAATGATGTAACCAGAGATTTGAAAATGGATGGTGAAGAAGATGCTGAATAATATATTGCAGGGTGTACACACGGTTGCGATCGGCGGTCATGAACGGCCGGATGGGGACTGTGTGGGTTCCTGTATGGGATTATATCAATATATGAAGGATAACTATCCGGATATTTCAGTAGATGTTTATCTTGAGGCAATTCCAGAAAAATTCCTGTTTATCGGGGGGACGGAGGATATTCGGAGTGAGATTCCGGAGGCTGTGAGGTACGATCTGTTTATCTGTCTTGACTGTGGCGATGAGGAACGTCTTGGTTTCTCGGCACCGCTGTTTCGGGCTGCCGGGCGTACATACTGTGTAGATCATCATGTGAGCAATCAATCATTTGCAGATGAGAATTACATCGTTCCGGATGCAAGCTCTACATCGGAGCTTATCTATCATCTTCTGGATAAAGATAAGATTACAAAAGAGGTTGCAGAATCCTTATATATCGGAATTGCACATGACACCGGAGTGTTTCAGTATTCCTGTGCGTCTCCGGCTACATTTCGTGTGGCGGCTGAGCTTCTGGAAAAGGGAATTGATGCGCCGTCGCTGATTGATGTAACCTACTATGAGAAGACCTATGCCCAGAATCAGGTCCTTGGGCGGGCGCTGCTTGAGAGCATTGTTTTTATGGATGGAAAATGTATTGCTGCATCCATGAAAAAATCCCAGATGGAATTCTACGGAGTAACGCCAAAGGATCTGGATGGAATTGTGGCCCAGCTTCGGGTCACAAAGGGAGTAGAAGTTGCGATCTTTGCCTATGAGCTGGCAGTGGATCTCTACAAGGTCAGCCTTCGCTCAAAAAAGTATGTGGATGTGAGTAAAATTGCGAAATATTTTGGCGGCGGCGGACATATGAGAGCGGCAGGCTGTACTATGCCGGGAACAATCTATGACGTACTGAACAATCTTTCCGGACGGATTGCGATGCAGTTTACAGAGGAGTAGCTATGTTACATGGAATTATAAATGTTTATAAGGAGAAGGGGTATACCTCCCATGATGTGGTCGCAAAGCTTCGGGGAATTACCGGGCAGAAAAAGATTGGGCATACAGGAACGCTGGATCCGGATGCAGAAGGTGTGCTTCCGGTGTGCCTGGGGAAAGCGACTAAGGTCAGCGGGCTTTTGACAGATAAGGATAAATCCTACCGGGCAGTGCTTTTGCTGGGGGTGACCACCGATACCCAGGATATTACCGGGACGGTTACGAAAAGATGCGGCACAGACTGCCTGTGTGCAGATACCGTTCAAACGGTAATTCGGGAGTTTATCGGTCTTTATGAACAGATTCCGCCGATGTATTCGGCCTTGAAGGTGAATGGAAAGAAGCTGTATGAGCTGGCAAGGGAAGGGAAAACGGTTGAACGAAAAGCCCGCACTGTGCAGATTTATGATATTCAGATTATCAGGATGGAGCTTCCAAGGATTGAAATGGAGGTTACCTGTTCCAAAGGAACATACATCCGAACCCTCTGTCAGGACATAGGAGACAGGCTTGGATGCGGAGGATGTATGGAGTCATTGCTTCGGACAGGTTCCGGACCTTTCCGGATCGAGGAAAGTTATAAACTGGATGCAATCCGGGAAAAAAAAGAGAAGGGAGAACTGGAAAGCCTGCTGGTTCCCATTGATGCCGTGTTCCGGCAATATCAGAAGATTCAGATAGAACCGGCATTGGAAAAACGGCTGAGAAATGGGAATATGCTGCGCATTGACTGCCGACAGGAGAAGCTGAAAGATCAGGAATATGTAAGAATCTATGATTCCGCCGGGAATTTTGCAGCAATTTATAAATACGTAGAGACAGATGAGTGTTTTCAGATTGTGAAGATGTTTCTGCAATGAGGAAATAGGGGAAAATTATGCAGTATATAGAAGGATTAAAAGCGTATCACGGCAGAAGGAGAACTGCAGTAACGCTGGGAAAGTTTGACGGCCTTCACCGCGGACATGAAAAACTAATTGAAAAAGTAACTGAATGTGCGAAAGCTGAAGAAATAGAGAGCGTTGTTTGTTCGTTCAATATGCTGCCTTTTTTTGAAAGTCTGTCAATTGAGAGGAAAATCTTGATGACAAAAGAAGAACAGAGACGGCGGCTTGAGGAAAGGGTAGATTATCTGGTGGATTGTCCTTTTACCAGGGAATTTAGCATGATGCCGGCAGAGATTTTTATTCGGGATGTATTGGCCGGCCTGTTTCATGCAGCTTATGTGGTGGTAGGAACGGATTTTTGCTTTGGCCATGAAAAAAAAGGGACGGTTCATATGCTGAGGGAGTATGAGAAAAAGTATGACTATCAGCTGATCGTGATTGAAAAAGAAAAATACCATGACAGGGTAATTAGCAGCACCTATACCAAAGAGGCGCTTTCGCGGGGGGATATTCCGCTGGCAAATTATCTTTTGGGTTATCCGTACACAATTCTTGGAGTCGTGGAGCATGGCAGACAGCTTGGAAGGACGCTGGGATTTCCGACACTGAATGTGGCTCCGGAATCTCATAAGATAATGCCGCCAAATGGCGTTTATGCTGTGCGGGTACATGTAGATGGGGCTGTATATAATGGAATTGGCAATGTGGGAGTGAAACCTACGGTCACAGAGTCGAACCGGATACTGGTAGAAAGTTATCTGTTTGACTATCACGGAGATGCCTATGGCAAAGAGGTTGCGATTGAATTGTATGAATTCAGAAGACCGGAACAGAAATTCTCTGATATACAGGAGATGAAGGCCTGCATTGACAGGGATATTGAATATGGAAAACAGTATTTTAACAAAGTCCAGAAAAAAGGGTTTACAGGCAATATCTTTTTGTGATATACTCACAAAGTATGAATCAACCGGCGTTCGGTAGCTGGAAGACTCCAACCGTTACTTAATGCTGGCAGTGATAGAGAATAAGGAGGAAAGAAGAATGGTAACAAAAGAGCAGAAGAGTCAGATTATTGCAGAATATGGAAGAGGAGAAGGAGACACAGGTTCTCCGGAAGTGCAGATCGCAATTCTGACAGCCAGAATCAATGATCTTACAGAGCACTTTAAGGCAAATCCGAAGGATCATCATTCAAGAAGAGGTCTTCTTAAGATGGTTGGTCAGAGAAGAGGACTTCTTGCATATCTGAAGGATAAGGATATCGAGAGATACCGTTCACTGATTGAGAGACTTGGACTTCGTAAGTAGTTACTGGCTGCGGGACCAATGTTTGGATGAAGTGAAGCACCTGAGAGGGACGGCTGTGTTCCTTTCAGGTGCTTTTTTGTTTGCTTTCATATGTGAGAGATGCGCCGGTGACACATTTTTTGCATGGAATGCAGTTTGTTTTGGAAAAATAATAGTAGCGCTTTAGTTATGTTTATGATATAATGATTTAGATTGTGGACAGAGACATATTTTCCGAGACCACTGAAAAGCATATTTGCTAAAATGTGTTTTTCAGTAGTTTCGGTGGTTTCTGTTCTAAAAATATGATAAAAGAAAGGAAAACTACCATGTACAAACAATTTGAAATGGAATTGGCTGGCAGGACACTTCGTGTTGATGTCGGCAGAGTTGCAAAACAGGCAAACGGGGCAGTTCTTATGCATTACGGCGATACAACGGTTCTCTGTACGGCAACTGCATCAGAGAAACCGAGAGACGGTATTGATTTTTTTCCGTTAAGCGTTGAATACAATGAGAGAATGTATGCTGTAGGCAAGATTCCGGGAGGATTTAATAAGAGAGAGGGAAAGGCGTCTGAGAATGCAGTGCTGACGGACCGGGTTATTGACCGTCCGATGAGACCACTGTTTCCAAAGGATTACCGCAATGATGTGACTCTGGAGAATCTGGTTCTCTCCGTAGACCAGGATTGCTCACCAGAGCTTACTGCTATGATTGGATCGGCGATCGCAACGACAATTTCCGATATTCCTTTTGACGGACCGATTTCTACCACACAGGTAGGCCTTGTTGATGGAGAATTTATCTTCAATCCGACGGCAGACCAGAGGGAGGTTTCCGACCTTGCACTTACTGTTGCTTCAACCAGAGAGAAGGTTATCATGATCGAAGCCGGAGCAAATGAGGTTCCGGAAGACAGGATGATTGAAGCGATTTTTGCGGCTCATGATCTGAATCAGAAGGTTATCGCATTCATCGACACGATTGTTGCTGAATGTGGAAAGCCGAAGCATGAATATGAGAGCTGCGCAGTTCCTGAGGAATTATTTGCGGCAATCAAGGAGATCGTACCGCCGGAAGCAATGGAAGAAGCGGTATTCACCGATGAGAAGCAGGTACGTGAAGAGAACATCCGCCAGATCACAGAGAAGCTTGAGGAAGCATTTGCTGAGAATGAAGAGTGGCTTGCAGTGCTTGGGGAAGCTGTATATCAGTATCAGAAGAAGACGGTTCGCAAGATGATCTTAAAAGACCACAAGCGTCCGGACGGAAGAGCCATCGATCAGATTCGTCCGTTGGCGGCAGAGGTGGATCTGATTCCGAGAGTTCATGGTTCTGCCATGTTTACCCGCGGTCAGACTCAGATCTGCAATATCTGTACTCTGGCACCTCTTTCTGAGGCTCAGAGATTGGATGGCCTGGATGAGGCAGAGACATCTAAGAGATATATGCATCACTATAACTTCCCGTCATACTCTGTGGGTGAGACAAGACCATCCAGAGGACCGGGACGCCGGGAGATTGGACATGGTGCGCTGGCAGAGCGTGCGCTGGTGCCGGTACTTCCGAGCGAGGCGGATTTCCCATATGCAATCCGTACTGTATCCGAGACTTTTGAGTCTAACGGATCTACTTCCCAGGCAAGCGTGTGTGCATCTTCTATGTCACTGATGGCTGCAGGTGTGCCGATCAGGGCTGCTGTTGCAGGTATCTCTGCAGGTCTGGTAACTGGAGAGACCGATGATGATTATCTGGTACTGACCGATATTCAGGGATTGGAAGATTTCTTTGGAGATATGGACTTTAAGGTGGCCGGAACCCATAAGGGCATTACAGCAATCCAGATGGATATTAAGATCCACGGACTTACAAGACCGATCATTGAGGAAGCGATTGCAGCAACTAAGAAGGCGAGAACTTATATTCTTGATGAAGTTATGGCAAAGGCAATTGCAGAGCCGAGACCGGAGGTTGGTCCTTATGCGCCGAAGATTATTCAGATGCAGATTGATCCGCAGAAGATCGGCGATGTGGTCGGCCAGCGCGGCAAGACAATCAATGCAATTATTGAAGAGACTGGTGTCAAGATTGACATTACAGATGACGGAGCTGTATCAATCTGTGGAACAGACGCTGCCGGCATGGAACGTGCAAAACAGCTGATTGCGATCATCGTAACGGATTTTGAGGCAGGAATGGTTCTGGAAGGAAAGGTTGTAAGCATTAAAGAATTTGGTGCATTTTTAGAGTTCGCTCCGGGAAAAGAAGGAATGGTTCACATTTCCAAGATTTCCAAGGAGAGAATCAAGCAGGTGGAGGATGTGCTGACACTTGGCGATGTAGTGAAGGTCGTATGCCTTGGAAAGGATAAGATGGGACGTCTTTCATTCAGTATGAAGGATGTTGCAGAATAAGCAGAATATATGAGAACTTCGGAGACTGGTACGGTTTTGTGCCAGTCTTTTTTGCTGCGGAGAAATGGAGATAATCATTAAAGTTTAATTAAGAAATTCCTTATTGTTTTTTTTAGAAACTATCCACATCTGCGACACAAATAAGGAGTATTCTATAAAAAAGACAAATAAAACAGATTGCCGTAAAAAAGAGTCATATCGCAAGGGGAGCTGCAATATAATAGTAAAGTCGGCAATCTTAGTCGGGAGTAGATTAATTAAGAAATGGAGGAATCAGTATGGATAAGGGGAAATGCAAAAAGAGTTATCAGGAAGTCATTTCCATAGAAGAATACCTAAGTAAACGACAGAAAATCAGAGATTCGGAAAATAAAAAGAAAACTGCAAAAGGGCGGCAAAAAAGCCCTGCCTGGTTATTGGCAGAGCTTTATGTTTAAGATTTGGAGCTGTCATCATCCTTTCCTGTCAGCTTATATACAAGAGTAAAGGCGTAAAGCAGTACAGGAAGAAGGATTGTGCAGGCGATGGACGCCTTTAAAAGTCCCTTGGAGGCTGAATGGTCAATCAAAGCAAAGATAAATGTACTTACATAGAGAAGGACCAATAGAACAGCTCCAAGAAGGGCAAATATTCGTTTGAACTTTTTCATAGCCTGTTCCTTTCCGGGGAGTATTATACGCTGGTCTTTCCGGCCAGAATATTTTTGTAATCCTCATAATTTTTCTTAAGAAGAGCAGGTGTATCCAGCTCGTATGGACATCGGGAACTGCATTGGCCACATTCCAGGCAGTTCTCGATTTTTTTCATGTTTTCCTGCCAGGTTTCGTTCAGCCATGCAGCTGATGGCGCACGTCTGACCATGAGAGACATTCTGGCGCAGTTGTTGATCGGGATGCCGACAGGGCAGGGCAGACAATAACCGCATCCCCGGCAGAAATCTCCGATGAGCTCCTTCTGTTCGGCCTCAATAAACTGCAGAATATCATCATCCATCGACGGCGGATTGTCCATATAGGACAGCCATTCTTCCAGTTCGGTCATCTTCTGGATTCCCCAGATCGGAAGCACATTGTCAAACTGTGACATATAGGCAAATGCGGCTTTTGAATGGGTGATCAGACCGCCGGCAAGGCCTTTCATGGCAATGAAGCCCATATGCTTTTCCCGGCACATGCTGACAAGCTCCAGCTCTTTTTGAGAAGATAAATAGCTGAGCGGGAACTGCAGCGTCTCATACAGGCCGGATTCAATACATTCCTTTGCTACATTCAGCTTGTGTGCCGTTACGCCAATATGGCGGATCTTACCCTGTTCTTTTGCTTCAAGCATACATTCGTACATCCCGGTTCCGTCGCCGGGCCGATAACAGACGTCTACCATGTGAAACTGATAGATATCGATGTAATCGGTTCGCAGAAGCTTTAGAGAAGTCTCCAGATGGGCTCTGAAATCCTCCGGATTTTTGGCGGCGGTTTTTGTTGCAATGTAAATTTTGTCACGCATTCCCTCAAAGGCATATCCCAATTTTTCTTCGCTGTCACTATAAGCCCGCGCAGTGTCGAAAAAACGCATGCCGCCCTCATAGGCACGCAGAAGAATATTTTTTGCAGTATCAAAGTCTACTCTCTGAATTGGGAGGGCGCCAAAGGCATTCTG
Source organism: Eubacteriales bacterium (assembly GCA_030524585.1). GTDB lineage: Bacteria > Bacillota > Clostridia > Lachnospirales > Lachnospiraceae > Claveliimonas. The sequence continues at coordinate 9,928 of JAUNGJ010000021.1, forward strand.
TGGAACGGTGATTCCTGTGGTTCCTAACGTAATCTGTTTCATAATGTACCTCCGGTTTATTTGGTTATCCATTTCTTCTATCATACACCTAATCTCTCAATTACACAAATTAATAAAATGAAAGACTTTGAAAAATATGACAAATGGTATATAATAGTGGACAGAGTGGCTGACAATGGCCAAATTACAAAGATAAGGAGAGTTTAATATGAGTGCTGGATTATTAGATCAGTGGCGTAAGATCGCATATAATGAACAGGCAGACAGAGGACAGCTTCAGAGATTCTGGGCAGATTATTTCAATATTGAGAAAGGAATTTATGAGAAGCTTCTGGACGAGCCTGATACAGAAGTACGGGGCACCGTGAAAGAACTGGCTGATAGATACGGACAGGATGTGCTTACAATGGTTGGATTTCTTGATGGAATCAATGACAGCCTGAAGGAAGCGAATCCGATTGAGACAATGGATGAAGATACAGAAGTGAATTTAGTATATGACAGGGCGCTTCTTTATAAGAACATGGTGGCTGCAAAGGCAGATTGGCTGTATGAGCTTCCTCAGTGGAAGAATATTTTTACAGAGGAGGAACGAAAGGCCCTGTATAAGGAACAGAAGGAATCAGGCACGATCCGCAAAGAGAAGAAGATTGGCCGAAATGATCCATGTCCCTGCGGAAGCGGTAAGAAATATAAGAAGTGCTGTGGAAGATAGAGAGCCGCAGGTGTTCGTGGGAAAGGAGATATAGATGAAATCCATTTATGATAGTTATCCATTAAATAATGGAGTGCAGAATCCGTGTATTGGCTTCGGCACTTTCAAAGCGGCGGATGGTCAGAGTACAGAGATCCTTAAGACCGCGATTGATGCAGGCTATCGGTATTTTGATACAGCCTCCTTTTATGATACGGAGGAAAGCCTTGGCAAAGCAATTAAGGAAAAGAATATTCCAAGAGAAGAACTGTTTCTGACATCGAAGGCCTGGAAGACGGAGATGGGGTACTCGGAAGTAAAGCAGGCCCTTGCGCAGAGTCTTGAAAAGCTGCAGACAGATTATCTGGATCTGTACCTGATTCACTGGCCGATTCCGGAAGAGGGCTACGCCGATTGGAAACAGTTGGATATTGATACCTGGAAAGGGATGGAAGAGCTGTATCGGGAGGGAAAAGTAAAGGCGATCGGAGTCAGCAATTTTCTCCCTCATCATATTGAAAATCTTCTCAGGAACTGCGAGGTAAAGCCTGCGGTAAATCAGATTGAATTTCATCCTGGCTATACCCAGGAGATGACGGTACAGTATTGTCAGGAGCGGGGGATATTGGTGCAGGCATGGAGTCCGATCGGAAGAAGTGCACTGTTAAACAACCCGATGCTCCTTGAGATTGCAGGGCATTATCAGGTTTCTGTTGCCCAACTGTGTATCCGGTATGCAGTACAGAGAGGAATTGTACCTCTTCCGAAATCATCTGCCATAGAGCGTATGCGGCAGAATCAGGATGTTTTTGGATTCGAGATCAGTGGGGAGGATATGTACCGTCTGGGAACACTGGCCCAGACCGGCTGGTCAGGCCTTCATCCGGATGGAGGAAGTACGAGAGGAACATCCAAAAAGCTCTGTCTGCCCACCGACTAAAATGTAAGAGATAAGCTTAGGTAAGACAGAATCTCCGGTTCTGTCTTATTTATGGATACCTGAATATACAAAGAGGTTAGAAAAGGATCGGAATTGTTATGAGAATGAACAATGAATTACTTCAAAAAATCGATGATAAATATCCACGGCTCAGTAAGGGACAGAAAAAGCTTGCCGACTATATTCGCCAGGAATACGACAAGGCCGCATTTCTTACGGCTGCTAAGATGGGGAAGGTGGTAGGTGTCAGCGAATCCACCGTTGTTCGGTTCGCGATGACACTTGGATATAAAGGGTATCCGGAATTTCAAAAAGCATTGGAGGAACTGGTACGGACAAAGCTGAATTCTATCCAGAGGATGGAAGTGACCTATGGAAGAATCAGCCAGGGAGAAATCCTTGCTTCGGTACTTCAATCGGATATTGAGAAGATTAAACTTACGATGGCGAATTTGGATCAGGAAGCGTTCGAAATGGCGGTGGACACCATACTGAATGCCAGAAGAATCTATGTAATCGGTATCAGAAGCTGCGCGCCCCTTGCAAGTTTTCTGAGCTATTACCTGCATCTCATCTGTGAGAATGTGACGCTTGTAAACTCAAATACTTCCAGCGAGATCTTTGAGCAGCTGATCCGTATCGGGAAAGAGGACGTGATTATTGGAATCAGTTTTCCACGCTATTCCATGAGAACACTAAAAGCGCTGGAATTTGCAAGTAACCGAAGCGCGAAGGTGATCACGCTGACAGACAGCATTCACTCTCCGATCAACCTCTATTCTTCCTGTAATCTGATTGCCAGAAGTGATATGGCATCGATCGTAGATTCGCTGGTTGCGCCGCTCAGCGTTGTAAATGCGCTGGTTGTGGCTCTGTGTATGAAAAAACAGAAGGAAGTTGTGACAACTCTGGAGACGCTGGAGCAGATCTGGGATGAATATCAGGTATACAGTAAGGACGAGCTTAATATGGTGACGGACAAGGTAGAATTTAAGAACCTTGGCGGGGATGATGAATAGTATGAGCAGAGTATTGATTGTCGGCGGAGGAGCGGCCGGAATGTTTGCGGCGGTTCATGCGGCCAGAAATGGGCATGAAGTTCATGTATATGAAAAAAATGAGAAGCTTGGTAAAAAACTGTTCATAACAGGAAAGGGAAGATGCAATATTACCAATGCCTGCGAAATAGAAGAACTCTTTGATGCGGTACTTTCCAATCCCAAATTTCTGTACAGCAGTTTTTACAGCTATTCTAATCAGAATGTGATGGATTTCTTTCAGGAGCTGGGGCTTAAGATGAAGGTGGAACGGGGAAACCGGGTGTTTCCGGTATCGGATCATTCCTCTGATGTGATCGGGACCCTGGCAAAAGAGATGAAGCGTCTTGGGGTGAAGGTTTCTCTGAATATGGCTGTGAAGGATATTCTTACAGAGGACGGTGTGTTTCAGGGGATTCGATTGGCAGATGGACAGGTGGTTTCAGGAGACAGCTGTATCATCGCGACAGGAGGAATTTCTTATCCAAGTACCGGATCTACCGGAGACGGATATCGATGGGCGAAGGCTATGGGACACAGGATATGTGAACTGTCGCCGGGACTCGTTCCGTTTGCTGCGGAAGAGCCCTGGATTCCCAGACTTCAGGGGCTGGCTCTTCGCAATGTCACGGCGGTTATTATGGATGGTAACAGGAAGTGCTATGAAGAATTTGGCGAGATGCTTTTTACCCATTATGGAGTAAGCGGACCAATCATGATCAGCGCCAGCAGTATAACAGGCGACCTGCTGAAAAAAAATAAGCTGAAGCTGGTCATTGACCTGAAGCCGGCTCTTTCTGAGGAGCAGCTGGATCAGAGAGTTTTGCGGGACTTTGAGGCGGCCAAAAACCGCCAGTTTAAAAACGCGCTTGGTAAAATGTTCCCGGCCAAATTGATTCCGGTTATGGTAGAATTAAGTGGAATTCTGCCGGAGAAGCAGGTGAATTCCATTTCGAAAGAAGAGCGCAGACGGTTTGTCCGGCTCATCAAAAATCTGACGGTTACCCTTGTGGGACTTAGAGATTATAACGAGGCGATCATTACCCGGGGCGGAGTATCTGTCAGAGATGTAGACCCTGGAACGATGGAATCAAAGAGAATTTCCAATCTGCATTTTGCGGGAGAGGTGCTTGACCTGGATGCTGTGACTGGAGGCTTTAATCTTCAGATTGCCTGGTCTACCGGGTACATGGCGGCACAGGGGATTCGATAAAAGACAGAGGAGAATGAATTGTGGAAGCAAAGTATTATATGGAATATAAGGAATCGAAAAAAGCGATTGAAGAGATGTTCGATGCGTATTACAAATTAAAGAATTCCAAAAGATGGGGGATTTTCAAGTCGCCGGACATTCAGGAAAAGGTTCGGGAGAAAACAGAAGAACGGTATAGGGAAATCCGGAAGATCAGCCGCAAAGAACGCACAATTAAGGCTGAATTTTTTGAGGATCATTTTGTCTGCACTACAGGAGATGTGATTCAGGAATATCAATATGGTGAGATTGAAGCGCTTTATGAGACGAATACTACCCTGGTATTTGTGGCGGGCAGAAATCGTAAGAAGGAAGCTTTTGTGGGGCTTAAAAAGGGCAGTGTCCGTGGAAGAAGCCTTGCGGATCTGAAGACTTTTCTTCTGGAACGCTGCATAAAGGTCACAAAGGGCATTGAACCGTTATAAGTTATGGGACCTGAACAGTTTGATAAGTATGAAATACGGAAGGTGTAGAGGATATGGGATTTAATATAGCAATTGACGGGCCTGCCGGGGCAGGGAAAAGTACCATTGCGAAACAGGTGGCCCTGAAGAAGGGCTGTGTTTATGTGGATACCGGAGCGATGTACAGGGGATTGGCGGTTCATTTTCTCAAGAACGGAATCCGGCCGGAGGAGACGGATAAAATCGTTCATGCCTGCGCGGATGCGGATGTGAGTATCGGCTATGAAGATGGTAATCAGCAGGTTTATCTGAATGGAGAGAATATTACCGGAATGCTTCGGGATGAGGCCGTAGGGGATATGGCTTCCAAAAGCTCGCAGCTGCCGGAAGTAAGAGAAAAGCTTCTGGAACTTCAGCGGTCATTGGCACGGGAAAAGGATGTCGTGATGGATGGCAGAGACATTGGGACAAATATTCTTCCGAATGCAGATGTTAAGGTCTTTCTTACGGCCAGTGTAGAAACCAGGGCGAAGAGAAGATACGATGAATTGGTACAGAAGGGAATTGTCTGCGACATCAAACAGATTGCCGATGATATTAAGGAGCGCGATCACAGGGACATGACAAGAGAAACTGCACCGCTGAAGCAGGCGGAGGATGCGGTACTGATCGACAGCTCTGAGATGTCGATTGAAGAAGTGACAGAAGCAATTTTGAAATTGTGCAGATGATATGCAGATGATAGAGGTTTGGATATGGAAATAATGCTTGCAAAGACCGCCGGCTTCTGCTTTGGAGTGAAGCGGGCGGTCGATACGGTGTATGAGCAGCTTGAAGAAAATCAGGACAGAAAGATTTATACATATGGCCCGATTATCCATAATGAAGAAGTAATTAAGGATATGGAAGCAAAGGGCGTTACGGTATTACAGAAAGAAGAAGATCTGGATCATGCGAAAGACGGAATTGTGATTATCCGTTCTCATGGCGTGCCAAAACGTATCTGCGACAGGCTGGATGCGCTTGGTATTCCCTATGTGGATGCTACCTGTCCCTTCGTGAAAAAAATCCACCGTATTGCAATGGAAGAGAATGAAAAAGAAAGCTGTCTGATAATCATCGGGAACAGCTCGCATCCGGAAGTGGAGGGCATTAAAGGATGGGCAGGAGAAGATGCCGTCGTGATATCTTCCGCAGAGGAAGCGGAAAAGTTTTCCATATCGGAGGGCAGACGGGTATGTATCGTCGCCCAGACGACATATAATTACAATAAATTCAAAGAATTAGTTGAAATTATCTCGAAAAAGGGTTATGATATAATTGTTTTAAATACGATTTGCAGTGCAACAAAAGAGCGGCAGGAAGAGGCGGCCAGCATTGCAGCACGGGTAGATGCTATGATTGTTGTGGGCGATAAGCATAGTTCCAATACCCAGAAGTTATTTGAAATATGCGATCATGCATGTAACAATACGTACTATATACAGACACTTGACGATTTGGATATGAATCAATTAAGGTCCGTGGAAACAGTAGGTATTACAGCAGGGGCATCCACGCCCAATAATATAATTGAGGAGGTTCAAAATAATGTCAGAATTAACTTTTGAACAGATGTTAGAAGAGTCATTGAAGACGATACGCAATGGAGAGGTGGTAGACGGCACTGTCATTGATGTTAAGCCAGATGAGATTATTTTAAATATAGGTTACAAGGCTGACGGAATCATCACAAGAAGCGAATACACCAATGAATCAAATGCCGATCTTACTACAATGGTATCTGTTGGTGATCCAATGACTGTTAAAGTCTTAAAGGTGAATGACGGAGAAGGCCAGGTGTTGTTGACTTATAAGAGATTGGTTGCCGAGAGAGGCAATGAGAGATTGAGAGAGGCTTTTGAGAACAAAGAAGTATTGAAAGCTCCGGTTGCCCAGATTCTTGGAGGTGGATTAAGCGTTGTTGTGGATGAAGCCAGAGTATTTATCCCGGCAAGTCTCGTTTCAGATACATATGAAAAGGATCTGAACAAATATCAGGGACAGGAGATTGAATTTGTAATCAGTGAATTTAATCCAAGAAGAAACCGTGTGATTGGAGACAGAAGACAGCTTCTGGTAGCTGAGAGAGCTGAGAAGCAGAAAGCGCTTTTCGAGAATCTGAATATCGGTGATACTGTTGAAGGTGTTGTTAAAAATGTTACAGATTTCGGAGCATTCATTGACCTTGGCGGAGTAGACGGTCTCCTGCACATTTCTGAGATGTCCTGGGGAAGAGTGGAGAATCCGAAGAAGGTATTCCGTGTAGGTGAGAAGTTAAAAGTACTCGTTAAGGATATTCGTGAAACAAAGATTGCTCTTAGCCTGAAGTTCCCGGAGACGAATCCGTGGGCAAATGCTGCTGAAGATTATGCAGTAGGAAAAGAGATTACCGGAAGAGTTGCAAGAATGACAGATTTTGGCGCATTTGTAGAGCTGGCGCCAGGTGTTGACGCACTGCTTCATGTGTCTCAGATTTCATGTGCACATGTGGATAAGCCATCCGATGTACTGTCTGTAGGCCAGGAGATTACCGCGAAGATTGTAGATTTGAACGAGGCTGAGAAAAAGATCAGCCTGAGCATGAAGGTGTTAGAGCCCGCTGAGCCAAAGGCTCCTGTAGAGGAAGCTGAGTCAGCAGAGGAAGTTACGGAATAAGCCTGACAATTTCAAAAGAGAGAAAGCCAGTAAAGATAGGGACTAATAAGGTCTCTATCTTTCTGTGTTTGTTGAGATATGTTAAATATTCGACAAGATGTTCCTCGAAATATACAATAAATTGCCCGAAAAATATAGATGAAAGAGGCTTTTTTTTGTATAGTAATATTAAGATGAATTTAAGGAAGGAAGGGAAAAAGGAATGGCACTGTTAACATTTAAGGGTGGTATTCACCCGGATGACGGCAAGCGCTTAGCCAAGGATAAAGCAATTGTTGATGTGAAGCCAAAGGGTGACCTGGTCTACCCGCTTTCTCAGCATATAGGCGCTCCGGCAGCTCCGATCGTTGCGAAAGGCGACCGTGTTCTTAAGGGACAGAAGATCGCTGAAGCGGGCGGATTTGTATCTGCGCCGATTTATGCATCCGTATCCGGAACTGTAAAAGCGATTGAGCCGCATTTTAATCCGACAGGTGCAAAAGTGAACTGCATCGTTATTGAGAATGATGGAGAATATGAGGAAGTGGAATATGCTCCGGTAAAACCTTTGGAGGAGATGACAAAAGAAGAGATACTGAATGCGATCGGCGAAGCCGGGGTTGTAGGTATGGGTGGAGCAGGATTTCCGACTAAAGTTAAGCTGTCTCCAAAAGAACCGGAGAAGATTGAATATATTATAGCAAACTGTGCGGAGTGTGAGCCGTATATTACTGCCGACTACAGAAGAATGATGGAGACACCGGAGCTTCTGGTGGGAGGTATGAAAGTGATTCTCTCTGTGTTTGATAATGCAAAGGGAATCTTTGGCGTGGAAGATAACAAGCCGGATTGTATCAAAAAGCTTCAGGAGCTTGTTAAGGATGAGCCGCGTATGGAGGTTATGGCATTAAAGACCAAGTATCCACAGGGTGCTGAGCGTCAGCTGATCTATGCTACCACAGGAAGAGCCATCAATTCCACCATGCTTCCGGCAGATGCCGGCTGCGTTGTAGACAATGTGGAGACGATGATCAACGTATACAGGGCTGTTGTAGAGGGCCTGCCATCCATTGAACGTATTGTAACGGTAAGTGGTGATGCTGTGAATGAGCCCGGCAATTTCAGAGCTCCATTCGGAATGAATCAGATGGAGCTTGTCGAGGCGGCCGGAGGATTTAAAGAAGAACCTGAGAAGGTAATCTCAGGCGGACCGATGATGGGATTTGCAATGTTTACCCTGGATGTTCCGGTAACCAAAACATCTTCTTCTATCCTGTGCTTTCTGAAGGATCCGGTAAAGGGATTGGAGGAGACTGCCTGTATTAACTGCGGACGCTGCGTAGACGCCTGTCCAAGCAGAATTATTCCTTCCAGACTGGCAGATTATGCACAGCATCATGACGAAGAAGCATTTACCAGGATGAACGGTATGGAATGTGTGGAATGTGGTTCCTGCAGCTATGTTTGTCCTGCAAAGAGACCGCTGAAGCAGGCGATCGGTTCCATGAGAAAGATTGTTTTGGCAAATCGAAGAAAGAAATAATAAGAGAGGAAGAGGTGAACAAACGTGGAGAATAAATTAAATATTTCATCTTCACCACATATACGTTCCAAAGTTACTTCCAGCAATATTATGCTCATGGTAACGATTGCTCTGTTGCCTGCATCTGCATTTGGAGTTTACAACTTTGGAGTGAATGCGCTGCTGATGTTGATTGTGACAACTGCAGCGGCTGTATTAACGGAATACATATATGAGAAACTGATGCACAAAAAGATTACGATCGGTGACTTCAGTGCCGTCGTAACCGGATTGCTGCTGGGATTAAACATGCCGCCGACAGCGCCCTTATGGATGGGAGCACTTGGAAGCGTGTTTGGTATCCTGATTGTAAAGCAGCTGTTTGGAGGATTGGGACAGAATTTTATGAACCCGGCTCTGGGAGCAAGGTGCTTTCTGCTGATTTCCTTCACAGGACCGATGACAAGATTTATCTACGATGGTGAGACCGGACCCACACCGCTTGCATATATCAAGGAAGGCTCCATGTCAAGTGTTAATTCCATGGACATGCTGATTGGAAGGATTCCGGGAACGATTGGCGAGACGTCTGTAATTGCCATCATTATCGGCGCGATTTTCCTGATTCTTATGGGAATCATCGATCTTCGCATCCCGGGTACATATATTGTAACATTTGTTATTTTTATTGGTATTTTCGGCAAATTTTCCGACGCCGGAGTCGGATTCTTTGACCCGCAGTATATCACTGCGCAGCTTTGCGGCGGCGGCCTGATGCTTGGCGCATGGTTTATGGCGACGGACTATGTAACATCGCCGATTACCAAGCAGGGTCAGATTTTATTTGGAATTTTGCTGGGTATCCTTACCGGTCTGTTCCGTCTCTTCGGCGGTTCGGCAGAGGGCGTATCCTATGCAATTATCATCAGTAACCTCCTGGTTCCATTGATTGAGAGGGTTACTCTTCCAAAACCATTCGGTAAAGGAGGAGAGAAATAATGAATAAGATAGTTAAAAATGCAGCAATTCTTACTGCAATTACATTGATTTCCGGACTTCTTCTGGGAATTGTATATGAGATTACCAAAGATCCGATCGCTCAGGCTCAGGATGCTGCCAAGAAAGAAGCATGGCAGGCGGTATTCCCGGAGGCTTCATTGGATGATTTTGAGCCGATGGAGGTTGATGCGGATGCTGCGGAAGCAGTAGTTGGTGAACTTGGAGTTCAGGCAACGGTCGATGAAGTGTGTTCCGTTGGTGATACGGGATATATTGTTACGGTTACCGATGCCGAAGGTTATGGCGGTAATATTCAGATAACAGTGGGTATTACCAGTGACGGAACCGTAAATGGTATTTCAATTCTGTCTATCAGTGAGACGGCAGGTCTTGGCATGAGAGCGACAGAACCTGAGTTTTACACACAGTATGAAGGTGTGCAGACAGAGAAGTTTGTGGTATCTAAGGATGGCGGAGACGGAGAGCCAATCGATGCTCTCAGCGGTGCGACGATCACATCAAGAGCCGTGACCGGCGCTGTGAATACCGCGCTTGGATATTTCAGCAGTGTATTATTATAGGAGGTAGTGAAGATGAATGATTGTACCGAAAGATTATATAACGGTTTAGTTAAAGAAAACCCTACCTTCGTGCTGATGCTTGGTATGTGTCCGACGCTTGCGGTTACGACATCTGCCATTAATGGTCTGGGTATGGGACTTTCGACAACGGTGGTACTTGTACTTTCCAATATGTTGATTTCAATGCTGCGTAAGATTATTCCGGATTCTGTTCGTGTTCCGGCATTTATCGTAGTCGTGGCATCCTTTGTAACGATTGTACAGTTCCTGATGGAAGGATTTGTTCCAAGTCTGTATTCCGCACTTGGAATCTATATCCCGCTGATCGTTGTGAACTGTATTATCCTTGGACGTGCGGAATCCTATGCATCGAAGAATCCGGTTCTTCCGTCTATTTTTGATGGTATTGGTATGGGACTTGGATTTACAGTAGGACTTACATCCATTGGTATTGTACGTGAGATTATTGGTTCTGGTAAGATTTTCGGAGCCCAGATTCTGCCTCTTGCAGATTCTGCCACTGGAAAAGCAGGATATACTCCGATTACCATCTTTATTCTGGCGCCTGGTGCATTCCTTGTTCTGGCAGGACTTACAGCGCTGCAGAATAAAGTAAAGAATAACATGGCAAGGAAGGGCAAGAAGGTACCTGAATCTGCATCCTGCGGCGAAGGCTGTGCTTCCTGCACCAACAGCGCATGCGGCGGAAAAGTATTTCCGACAGGAAACGAAGAATAGGAGGAGTACATAGATGAAAGAATTATTGATAATTGCAATAGGATCTGCTCTTGTAAATAACGTTGTACTCAGCCAGTTCCTTGGAATCTGTCCCTTCCTGGGAGTATCTAAGAAGGTAGAAACTGCTGCAGGTATGGGAGCCGCTGTAGTGTTCGTTATTTCATTGGCATCACTGGTAACAGGCATTATTAACAAGTTTATTTTGGCGAATGAAGCAATCCTGAACGGCAGGCTTGTGTACCTGCAGACGATCGTGTTCATTCTGGTTATTGCCTGTCTGGTACAGTTTGTAGAGATGTTTCTTAAGAAATCCATGCCGGCTCTTTATCAGGCACTTGGCGTGTATCTTCCGCTGATTACCACAAACTGTGCGGTACTGGGTGTAGCGCTGACAAACGTACAGAAGAGCTATACAATTCTGGAAGGCGTGATCAATGGTATCGGAACTTCCGTGGGATTTTTGATTTCCATTGTAATTTTGGCTGGTATTCGTGAGAAGATGGAGTATAATGATATTAGTGAATCCTTTAGAGGAACCCCAATCGTACTGATCACAGCGGCGCTGATGGCGATTGCGTTCTTTGGATTCTCAGGATTGATCTAGGGAGGAGCATACTATGAGTATAACAGGTATTATTATTGCGGCAGTGATTGTCGGCGGAACCGGTTTGTTCATTGGTGTATTCCTTGGATTTGCCGGCAAGAAATTTGCGGTTGAGGTAGATGAGAGGGAAGAAGCGATCGTAGGCGTTCTTCCGGGGAACAACTGTGGCGGCTGCGGTTATGCAGGATGTTCCGGACTCGCTGCTGCAATCGTAAAAGGTGAGGCAGAGATTGGAGGATGTCCTGTTGGAGGCGCTCCGGTTGCTGCTAAAATTGGAGAGATTATGGGTCAGGAAGCAGGTGAGCAGGTTCACCAGGTAGCATATGTAAAGTGTGCAGGAACCTGTGACAAGGCAAAGACCGATTATGAATACTATGGACTTGGCGACTGTATTATGGTGAATATGATGCAGAACGGCGGACCAAAGAGCTGTAATTATGGATGTCTCGGTGAGGGCTCCTGTGTACAGGCATGTCCCTTTGATGCGATTCATGTTGTAGAAGGTGTAGCAGTCGTAGATAAGGATGCCTGTAAGGCCTGCGGCAAATGTATCGCCGTATGCCCGAAGCATTTAATTGAACTGGTGCCGTACGACCAGAAGCATCTGGTACAGTGCAGCTCCCAGGATAAGGGTAAGGATGTAATGGCAGCATGTGCCGTTGGATGTATAGGTTGCAGGATGTGTGTAAAGGTTTGCGAGGCAGGAGCAGTTTCTGTTGAGAATAACATTGCGCATATTGATCCATCAAAGTGTACAAACTGCGGTAAATGCGCTGAAAAATGTCCTAAGAAAATTATTCAGATTCAATAAAATCTCTTTCCCCTCAACGAAAGGAACTCGTAAACAAGGTGATTTTTGATGAAGATTGATTTCAGACATTACATCAAAGAGGTTAGACGGAAAGTTACGAAAGATGCGTGTCAGTATTTTCGGGTGATGGCATGGGTGATTACAATTGTAATCACCCATTTCACTGTGCTGAAATATTTTCTGTACAGTCTTTGCCCATCCGTATTGATTACCGGTTATCCATGTCCGGCCTGCGGAATGACGCGGGCCGGGATATTGCTTCTGACCGGAAGATTTGCAGAAGCAGCACATATGCAGCCTTTTATTTATGTATTAGGCGCATTCGCTGTTGGATTGTGTATCTATCGATACCTGTTTTTGAAAGATTCTCTGGAATGGGCAAAATGGTGTTTGATTATTATCATAATATGTATGATTGTGTTTTATGTTTATCGAATGATACGTTATTTCCCGACTACGGCGCCAATGACCTATTATGAATATAATTTGCTGTATAGGCTAAGAGTGCTGTATGGAAAGATTGTTTTTTGATAATGATTATGATATGATGGTAAAAAATAATGGATTTTACACTGGGAGGACAAAGAGATGGATAATCAGTTTGATAATAATATACCAGATAATGTTCCCGAGGATCATGCGTCAGATAGTGATATTTTCGAGGGGCAGTCTGTGGATAAGGAACATGAGAATACACAGAATATGTATTCTGATCCAAATGCAGGATATACACAGGGCACGGCACAGTATCAGGGACAGAGTTTTTATCAGAATCCCAATTCATATTCTGATGGAAATCAGTACCAATATCAACAGCAGTACCAGCAGCCGAATTACGGATATAATCCGTATTATAACAATCCAAATGCCGGTATGGACACAAGCCCAATGACAATGGGAGATTGGGTACTGACTCTTCTTGCACTGATGATCCCCTGTGCGGGAATCATACTCTATTTTGTATGGGCATTTGGAAGCCACGGCAATATTAACAGAAGAAATTTCTGCAGAGCACAGTTGATTATTCTTGGAGTTGTTTTGATTTTATATCTTGTGCTCATATTAGTATTGGGGGTTTCGTTTGCAGGCGCAGTAAGTACGTATTAAGTCAAGGATTCAAAAAAGAAAAAGAGTATCACAGAGCAGTTATTGTGTGCCTGTGGTACTCTTTTATTGATTCCTGTTCAATTCCTATCCATTATTTGCCGAAATTCCGAGAATAAAATATCTCATTATCCGTGTTTATAAATACGGCATCTACATTATCCAGCTGATTGACCAGCTTCATTCCTTCGTCAGGTCCGAGCAAAAAACAGGTCGTGCTGAGTGCGTCGGCTGTCAGGGAGGAATTTGTAATAATTGTGACGCTGTTTAAACCGTTATTGCATGGATTGCCGGTCGATGAGCTTAATATATGATGGTAGAGGATTCCACCCTTTTCAAAGTAACGCTGGTAAGTGCCGGAAGTTACAACAGATTGGTTGTCCAGACTAACGGAGGTGATCGGTTCACCGTCTGTATCAAAAGGCTTCTGAATACCAATATTAAATGGACTTCCGCCTAACTTATCACCAACAGCAAGGACATTTCCGCCTAAATTAATAAGAGCGTGTCTAACACCTTCTTCTTTCAAGTATTCTTTTAGCCGGTCAGCAATATATCCTTTTGCAATAGCTCCCAGGTCAAGCTTGGCTGCTCCATCTAAAAGACGAACCGTGTTGCCGTCGATCTGAATCTTTCGATAATTTACATGTTTTACCGCTTCGGCAATAGCTTCCGGAGATGGCGGTGAGGGATCTTCTGCTTTAAAATCCCACAAGCTGGAAACTGCGCCGATTGTTATATCAAAGGCTCCATTCGATAAATCGCCGTAATAGATGCCCTTTTTGATCAGTGTGACCGTATCCTTGGATACTTCCACAGGAGCACCGCCTGCTGCGTTGATCTGAGATACTTCGCTGCTTTCTATAGTACGTGAAAACTTGGCCTCATATTCTTCGCACATGGCCTGACACTGTTCAATCAGGCTTTCATCGTGAGAGTCGTAAATTTGAATGCTGATTACTGTATCAAGCGCTACACCTGTATAAGTCAGGGGTTTTCTGGAAAATCCGGAACATCCGGCTGTGCACAGTACGGCTGCCGCGGTCAGAAATCCGGTTATTTTACGAAATTTCATATTACACCTCATCTATTATAGAATAGATTTAGTATATCATAAAAAAATAATTATGCAAATCCTGCAGGGATGGTTTTATCTGCAAAGCCGTATCGAACATGTGATTGCATTACGGTTGTTGTTGTGTTAGAATATTTGAGTACAAAGTGGCGTAATACAGAAAGTGTGATTGCATGAAGATTGAAGTGAAGAAGAAGGATTTGGTTTTAATTATTATTATTATATGTGTGGCTCTGTGCGCGTATCTGTCTCATCAGCTGCTCAAGGAAACAGGTGCTGGCGATGTGATTGTTAAGGTGGATGGAGAGATAACGGGAACATATGATTTGAATGAGGATCAGGAAATATCTATCAACAATGGCAGTAATCTTTTGGAGATTAAGAATGGAAGAGCTAATATGATAGAAGCCGATTGTCCGGACCGGCTCTGCGTCCATCAGAAAGCAATTTCGGCAAGTGGAGAGAATATTATCTGTCTTCCGAATAAAATTATTGTTGAAATTAAATCCAAAACGGAAAGCGGATTTGATGCAGTTGCGAATTAGGAGGTCTGTCATTGAAGAATCGGGTAGCATATTTTGGGGTGTTTGTTGCACTTGCTCTGATATTTAGTTATGTGGAATCACTGATACCATTTCATATTGGAATTCCGGGCGTGAAGCTGGGATTGGCCAATCTGATTATTGTAATTGCACTCTATAAGATGGATGTAAAGTCTGCATTTCTGCTTTCCATAACAAGAGTGATTCTGTCAGGGTTTATTTTTGGTAATCTTTTCAGTATCATTTACAGCCTGGCAGGAGGGGTACTGAGCCTGATTGTTATGGCTGTTATGAAGAAAAATCAGGGGTTCAGTGTTATGGGAGTCAGTATCGCAGGCGGAGTGTTTCATAATATTGGACAGCTGATTGTTGCTATGATTGTGGTAGAGACGTACAGTGTGGCATATTATTTACCGGTGTTATTGATTTCAGGACTTGTTACCGGTCTGGTGATAGGAATTGCCGCAGGTGAGATGCTGAAACGTCTGACAAATCTTCGGATAGAATAATGGATTTTGGCAGAACTGGAAATATAGAGGATTGATACATAGGAGAGAGCGATGATTTCTTATATAAGAGGAAGACTTGCAGTAATAGAAGAGGATAGGATTATTGTTGACGTGGGCGGCGTGGGATACGGAATTTTTATGCCTGGGAGAGCTATGATGAATCTTCCGAGGATTGGCGATGAGGTAACTGTTCACACATATTTAAATGTGAAAGAGGACGCCATGCAGCTGTTTGGTTTCCTGACAAGGGATGACCTTGCGGTATTTAAACAGGTCATTACCGTCAGTGGTATCGGACCCAAGGGAGGCTTAAGCATTCTTTCGCAGCTTTCGGCGGATGATCTGAGATTTGCTGTGCTTGCTAACGATGTAAAAGCAATATCCGCCGCTCAGGGAATTGGAAAGAAGACTGCTGAGAAGCTGATTCTGGAATTGAAGGATAAACTGAGTATAGAAGATGCACTGGAGCATGTACAGACAGAGGAGATGAATCCGGCTGCGGTTTCTATGGGGGATGTACAGCAGGATGCGGTGGCTGCCTTAATTGCTTTGGGATATGGAAGTACGGAGGCGCTGAAAGCTGTCCGCCAGGTTGAGATTACACCGGAGCTTGAGACAGAGGATGTACTGAAGCTGGCATTGAAGAATTTGATGTTTTGATATATTTTAGAGGGGAACTATGGGAAGAAGAATTATTACAACAGAGAATCTGGAGGAGGATCTGAAGATAGAAAGTCATCTTAGACCTCAGTTTCTGGATGACTATGTTGGTCAGGCAAAAGCGAAGGAGATGCTGAAGATTTATATTGCCGCTGCCAAGGAACGGAAAGAAGCGCTGGATCATGTGCTGTTTTACGGACCGCCGGGGCTTGGCAAGACCACTCTTGCCGGAATTATTGCCAATGAGATGGGCGTGAATATGAAGGTTACATCAGGTCCGGCGATTGAGAAGCCGGGAGAGATGGCAGCGATTCTGAATAATCTGCAGGAGGGGGATGTACTGTTTGTAGATGAGATACACAGATTGAACCGGCAGGTGGAAGAGGTGCTTTATCCGGCCATGGAGGATTTTGCCATTGACATTATGATCGGAAAGGGTGCCAGTGCAAGATCCATTCGTCTGGATCTGCCAAAGTTTACGCTTGTAGGAGCTACGACTCGGGCCGGCATGCTTACAGCACCGCTCAGAGACCGATTTGGTGTTGTGAATCGATTGGAGTTTTATACCGTGGACGAGCTTAAGACAATTATCCTCCGGTCTGCTGTGGTGCTGAATGTCAAGATTGATGAGATGGGAGCAGTGGAGCTTGCAAGACGTTCGAGAGGAACGCCAAGACTTGCCAACCGTCTGCTGAAGCGTGTGCGGGATTTTGCTCAGGTTAAATACGACGGAAGCATTACGAAGGAAGTTGCCGATTATGCGCTGGATCTTCTGGATGTAGACAAATATGGATTGGATCATGTGGACCGGAATCTGCTTCTTACAATGATAAGTAAGTTTGGCGGAGGACCGGTGGGACTTGAGACGCTTGCTGCATCGATTGGCGAGGATGCCGGAACGATAGAGGATGTCTACGAACCTTATCTGCTGAAGAACGGATTTATCCAGAGGACTCCCAGAGGGCGTATAGCTACAGATCTGGCTTATGGGCATCTGGGAATTTCTGTCTCAAAATAATGAAAAACAGTTGGTTTTTCATGCTTTATAGTTTATAATAAGTATAGTTTATAGGAAAGTGTGGGAGGTTGCGATGGCATCATCAAAGAATTACACAGAAGTATTAATAGGTGGGAAGGTCTTTACCTTAAGTGGATTTGAGAGTGAAGAATATTTGCAGAGAGTATCTACTTATCTGAATCATAAACTGGAAGAATGCACAAGCAGCGAGGGCTATCGCAAGCAAAGTGCGGAGACAAGAAGTATTCTGCTTGCATTGAACATTGCAGATGATTATTTCAAGGCAAAGAAGCAGGGAGGCACTCTGGAGAGCGATATCGAGGCCAAAGATAAAGAGATGTACGATCTGAAGCATGAACTGATATCTGTACAGATTAAGCTCGAGAATGCAGATAAGGCGCTGGATAAGCTGAAGGAAGAGAACAAGGCGCTGCAGATGAAGATCGTGCAGCTGGAAACTGAGATGAAGAATAGGAAGAGTAAATAGGCTGTCAGATGACAGCCTTTATTATCGTATAGAAACTTCTTTTTATACTGGGGAGTACTTATGAGACAGATGATTGAGATTTTGGCACCGGCAGGTGATTATGAAACGTTAAAAGCAGCAGTAGCTGCCGGGGCAGATGCTGTATATGTAGGCGGTGAGCGGTTTGGAGCGCGCGCCTATGCGAAGAATTTCAGTAATGAAGAATTGCTGTCGGCGATTGATTATATCCATTTGCATGGAAGGAAATTGTATCTGACGGTTAATACGCTTGTAAAAGAACGGGAGTTTGCCGATCTGTATGACTATCTGCAGCCTTTTTATCAACAGGGATTGGATGCAGTGATCGTTCAGGATGTCGGTGTGATGGATTTTGTTCGGAGACAGTTTCCGGGACTTCCCATCCATGCCAGTACACAGATGACAGTCACCAATGTGATTTCAGCGAAATATCTGGAATCAGTTGGAGTGGAGCGGGTCGTGCCGGCAAGGGAACTGTCTCTTAAGGAGATTCAGAAGATTCGGCAGGATACAGACCTTGAAATCGAGTGTTTTGTGCATGGAGCTCTGTGTTACTGCTACTCGGGGCAGTGTCTGCTCAGCAGCATGATCGGAGGAAGAAGCGGCAATAGAGGACAGTGTGCACAGCCCTGCAGACTTCCGTATAAAGTCGGAGATAACCGGGCCAGTGATATTCTGAGCCTAAAGGATCTCTGTACCATAGAAGCAATTCCCAATCTAATCGAAAGTGGTATTACTTCCTTTAAAATAGAAGGACGTATGAAGCAGCCCGGATATGTAGCTACAGTGACGGGGCTGTATCGTAAATATGTGGATCTATACCGGCAGTGTGGAAGAAAGGGCTTTCGTGTATCAAAGAGTGACCGGGCAAAATTGGAAAATGCATATCAGAGAAGAGGATATTGTGACGGATACTATTATAAACATAATGGAAGAGAAATGCTGTCTCTTGAGAGACCGAAGCAGGAACACAATCCGGAAAAGATACAGGATACGGAGTGTCAGGAAAAAATTAATGGTAAATTAATACTTTCTCCGGGAAAACATGCTAAACTGTATCTGCAGTATGGTGAAATTTGGCAGGAAGTGACTGGAGGAATCGCAGAGCGGGCGGCAAAACAGCCCATTACCCGAGAACGGGTAGAAAAACAGATGCGAAAGACCGGAAATACACCGTTTGTTTTTGACCAGCTGGATATTTTTATTGATGAAGAAGTTTTTGTTCCGATTCAGACTCTTAACGAACTTCGAAGGCAGGGTCTGGAAGCTTTAGAGAAGCGTATTGTACAGCAGTATCGCAGGAAGCCCGGAAGGAGGATTCCTGACCCGGATCTCTGCAGCAGCTGTAGCTTAAAGAAGCAGGATGAGATGCGGCTGACCGCAGCCGTCGAATCACTGGAGCAGCTGGAAGTGGTAACCGCTAATCCCTGTGTTTCAAGAATATATGTGGAGGATGCGCTGTGGGAAGCCCGTGAGAGCAGAGAGGCAGTAAAAGAATTGGTCCTGGCGGCTAAAGCTGCTGAAAAGCAGGTGTATTTTTCTATGGCGAGGATCTTCAGGCAGGAAGCGAAGCAGATTTACGACAGACATTTTGCAGAGCTGGCAGAGTGTTTTGACGGTGTACTGGTGCGTAATCTGGAAAGTTATTTATATGTAAGAGAATTTAGGAAGGAGATTCCATCTGTTACTGACAGCAGTGTGTATCAGTGGAATCTGTATTCCAAACGTTGGTGGGAAGAGATGGGTATTGAAGCCGCCACGGCACCGGTGGAGTTAAACCGGTGGGAGCTTCAGGAGCTTGGCATTCAGAATATGGAAATGATCGTATATGGGTATCTTCCGGTTATGGTATCAGCAGGATGCGTGAAAAAAAATACCAGAGGATGTGACAGACACAGTGGCTTTCTTACAATGAGAGACCGACAGGACAGAAAAAATACCGTGAAAAATGAATGCAGTTACTGCTATAATGTAATCTATAATTCTGCACCGCTTATGCTGCATAATCAGTACAAAGAACTGTGCAGTCTTCAGCCAAAGGCGCTGCGGCTGCAATTTACTGTAGAAGATAAGAAGCGGACCAAAGAAATACTGAAATTATTCACGGCATTATATCTGGAGGGGCAGATTGATTCTGTTCCGGACATGGAATTTACAAAGGGTCATTTCAAAAGAGGTGTAAAGTAGGTGATAAATTGGTAAATATTATTGTAGAGCTTTCAAAATATTTAATAATAGTCATAATCATCATGTATACTTATCTGTGTTTTACCATATTTGGATATCATGATGCCGAGAAAAAACGAAAAATGCTTCGCAGACAGAATGTTTTAATGTTTATGCTGCAGCTGATTGCGTTTATTGTTCTATATCTTGAAATGAATGATATAAAGGTCGCAGGATTTTATCTGGCACAGATGATTCTGTTTGCGCTTACAATTTTGCTGTATACACATATTTATCCCAAGGTTTCAAGGCTTGTGGTTAATAATATGTGCATGCTGCTGTGTATTGGATTGATTATGCTGACGCGTCTGTCCTATGAGAAGGCAGTAAAACAGTTTGTGATTGCTTCCTGCGCAATTGCGTTAAGTCTCGTGATTCCGATTATCATCAGAAAAGCAGGTTTTTTATCTGAATGGCGCAGGTTTTACGCGATTGTAGGACTTATTTCGCTGGGGGTGGTTGCGGTTCTTGGCCAGGTATCTTATGGCGCCAGGCTGGGATTTACCATTGCCGGTATCAGTATTCAGCCATCAGAACTGGTGAAGATTGTATTTGTGTTTTATGTCGCGGCTAGCTTTAAGGCATCCAGAGAGTTTAAGAATGTAGTCATCACCACCGTGATTGCGGCAGTACATGTTCTGATACTGGTTGCTTCTACAGACCTTGGAGCGGCGCTGATCATCTTTGTTGTATATCTGATTATGCTTTATGTAGCCACCAGGCAGCCGCTGTATATGGCGGCAGGGCTTGCAGCTGGCAGCGGAGCGGCTGTGGTTGCGTATTACCTGTTTGGTCATGTCAGAACCAGAGTTGTGGCATGGAAAGATCCCTTTGCCTGCTATGATAACGGCGGATATCAGGTGGCACAGTCGCTGTTTGCAATTGGAACCGGCGGGTGGCTTGGCATGGGGCTTTGCCAGGGACAGCCGGATAAGATACCGGTGGCCGCAGAAGATTTTATCTTTTCAGCTATTGCAGAAGAGCTGGGCATTGTATTTGCCATGTGTCTGATACTGATCTGTCTGAGCTGCTATGTGATGTTTCTAAATATTGCCATGCAGCTTCGCAGTCAGTTTTATAAGCTTGTAGCATTGGGATTGGGAACCTGCTATATCTTCCAGGTATTTCTTACCATCGGAGGAGTAACGAAGTTCATACCTTCTACAGGTGTGACGCTTCCGTTAGTTAGCTACGGGGGAAGCTCACTTTTAAGTACACTGATTATGTTTGCAATTATTCAGGGACTCTATATCCTGAGAGAAGACGAGGAAGAGACGATTGAAAGAAAGAAAAGGGAACAACAGCAGTTACGAATTGAAAGAAGCAGAAAACAGAGAACGAAAGAAGCAGGAGCGAAAGCAGTTAAGCCGTCAGGAACGGAAAGCGGCGAAAAGAAACGACAGGCGCCGGGAAAAGAAAAAGCACGCCCGAAACAAAGAGTTCGCTAGGGTTACCTATGCATTTGTTGCACTGTTTCTGGTGATGATGGGATATATTGGGTATTTCACGGTAGTGGACAGCAGGGAAATTATTAACAGCCCCTACAATCCAAGGCTGGATTCTATGGCGGATCGGGTCGTTCGGGGAAAGATTCTTGACCGGAATGGCAATGTGCTCGCTGAGACGGATACGGCTGAGGATGGAAGTGAGTACCGCTATTATCCCTACGGAGAGATATTTGCACATGTTGTGGGGTATTCTACTCAGGGAAAATCTGGCTTGGAGTCTACTGAGAATTTTGATCTCCTTACATCCAATGCGTTTATTTTGGAAAAACTGAAAAGAGAGTTTCAGGATCAGAAGAATATTGGCGACAATGTGGTCACTACGCTGGATGCAGACCTGCAGAGTTCTGCTTACTACGCGCTGGGCGACAACAAAGGCGCGGTAATTGTCATAGAGCCGAGTACCGGTAAGATACTGGCAATGGTCTCTAAACCATCCTATGACCCGAATTCCGTTGTGGCGGATTGGGATTGGTTAAATTCAGATGAGGACAGTATTCTGCTGAATCGCGCGACACAGGGAATGTATGCGCCCGGTTCAACATTTAAGATTGTGACGGCTCTGGAGTACATGAGGGAGCATCCAAATGATTATTCCGCTTATACCTATGAATGTGTGGGTGAGATCACGTATGGGGATGCTACGATTCCGTGTGCGAATCATGCGGTCCATGGGGGAGAAGATCTGGCAGCCTCCTTTGCCAATTCCTGCAATGCGTCATTCTGTAATATTGGCATGAATCTGGATGTTTCCCAATATCGTAAAACGGCATCGGAGCTGTTGATCGGTTCAAAGCTTCCGGGAGATTTTGCCGTAAGTAAGAGCCGCTTTCTTCTTGACAAGAATGACTCGGTGGCAGAGAAAATGATGACGGCGATGGGACAGGGGAAAACACAGGTAAGTCCTTATCAGATGGCATTGATTACTGCTGCGGTAGCAAATGGCGGTTCATTGATGCGTCCTTATCTGGTTGATTCTGTTACAAATTATACAGGAACAATTATATCAGAGACGACGCCGGAGAAATATAAGGATTTGATGACATCTTCGGAAGCAGCGCAGTTAAAGGCATATATGGCAGATGTTGTGAATTATGGAACCGGGTCTGTTCTGAGCGGGCAGGCATATTCCGCAGCAGGAAAGACGGGAACTGCCGAGTACAGTATGGATTCCTCTGATCAGACGCACTCCTGGTTCGTTGGATTTACAAATGTTGATAATCCGGAGCTTGTGATCAGCGTGATTGTGGAAGAATCTAACGGCAATACGAGAGCAGTTGATGTTGCAAAACAGATATTTGACAGCTATTATTACTAATAGAATGAGGTGTATGATGAGATACTATAGATACCTGTATTTTTCGGATGGATTGGAAAAAAAGAGAGAAAAAATTATACGTAAAATCGAAAAGGGCAAATTTCAGCCAACCATACATTTGCTGGTTCTTTCGGCAAATGAAAGGAACCAGCTTGAGATTTTAAATTCTATTTATCTGCTCCAGCCGAATTACCCTAAGGAAGATCTGTTTGTAGTTGGTATTGCAGACAATTACGACAATGCGTTGGAACTTGTGGAAAAAATCTCCCAGGAGGTGTATGATAATACCAAAGGAGCAAACATTCGGGACTATATTCTCATGAAAGAACAGGAAGGCTGATATGCTACATATTTTACTTTTTATTTTAAAAATAATAGG
Organism: Eubacteriales bacterium; assembly: GCA_030524585.1. Taxonomy (GTDB): domain Bacteria; phylum Bacillota; class Clostridia; order Lachnospirales; family Lachnospiraceae; genus Claveliimonas. The sequence goes on from JAUNGJ010000021.1 coordinate 33,027, forward strand.
TATTTTGCTGGCGGTGATATTAGGAATCATTGTACTGTGTATCTGTGCCGTCCTGTTTGTGCCGATCTGTTACCGGGCAGAAGGAGCCGGCAGCGGCACACTGGAGGATGCAAAGCTGCACGGACAGGTCAGCTGGCTGTTTGGACTTGTGAAGGTGGTTGTGGATATTAGAAATAAAATTCCGGAATACTATATTAAGATTGCCTGGAAAAGGCTTGGAGGCCAAAAAAAACCAGCACAGGAAAGAGAGGATGCAGCCTATGAGAAGCATGCAGAGGAACAGAAGGATTTTTCGGAAATTCGGGAAGAGACGGATTATGACCGGAAAGCGGAAGAAATTAGGATATTGGAAGAGCCTGAGGAGCCTGCAGAAGTTCCTGCGAAGGAGAATGAAAACCGTCGGGAATCTCAAAAAACGCCTGAAAAAGAATCCCAGGTATCTGACCGAGCTCAGGAAGAAACTGAATCTCATGGCAGGGTTTCTGGTATCAGCGATAAGATCAAGGGGATCTGTGAGAAGATAAAATGTACAATTCGGAAATTCTGTGATAAAATAAGGTCAATATCAGAAAAAAAGGATCGGCTGGCGGAATTTATCTCTGATGAAACTCACCTTCATGCATTTGAAAAAGCAAAGCAGGAAGTGTTCAGGCTTTTGAGACGGCTGTCTCCGAGAGTGCTGAAGGCTAATATCCATTATGGATTTGAAGATCCGGGATTAACTGGAAAGGTTCTGGCGTGTCTGAGTATTCTTTATCCTTTCGTGGGTGAACATGCACAGATAACACCTGATTTTCAGGAGGAAGTATTAGAAGGAGAGATTCGGCTCAGGGGACGGATCTTTATAGTGCATCTGGCCGCGTTGGCTGTGAATATGCTGCTGTGCAGAGATGTACGGCGAACAATAAAAGATGTAAAGGAATTCAGATTATAAAACAGGAGGAAGAATCAGATGGCAGACAGTAATTTCAAGGGAACCGTAGAAGCTCTCTTCAGAGGGATGGACGGAGTGGTCAGCTCCAAGACGGTTGTAGGAGAAGCAATTCATATAGGAGATACCATTATTTTACCGTTGGTAGATGTCTCCTTTGGAATTGGAGCAGGCGCATTTAACGGTGATAAAAAGGACAGATCCGGCGGCGGAATGGGAGGAAAGATGACTCCCTGCGCAGTGCTTGTCATTCAGAATGGCTCTACGAGGCTTGTGAATATTAAGAATCAGGATACCATCACAAAGATTCTGGATATGGTACCGGATATTGTCGATCGGTTTACTTCACAGAGCGGCAGTAAGATGACAGAGGATGATGTAGTAGATATTCTGAACGAAACGGAAAAGTAAAAATTAAGGAATCCATACGGAAGTGTCTGCATATAGATAATATAAGAACTGCCGCGCAGGGGTGCCTGGATGAAACGAGTAATAGGATTTATATTATTCTGGATTGCTGCAGGTATAGTGATAGGTCTGCTGCTGCCTAATCTCTTCGTGCAAATTCTATGTGTGATATTATGTATTTTAATTGGATTTGAATTATTCTGCTGTAAATAAGAAGAAATTGATAAATAACACTTGCATTTAGTGAATTCTTCTGATACAATATCTTATGTTGTGAGTCTGGAGAACAGACTATATCGGAGCGTTAGGAGGTGCAGTCATGGCTAGATGTGCTATTTGTGATAAGGGTGCTCATTTTGGAAATAATGTAAGTCACTCAAATAGAAAAACACCAAAAATGTGGAAATCAAATGTAAAATCAGTTCGTGTAAAGGCTGAGGGCGGAGCTACAAAGAGAATGTATGTATGTACTTCTTGCTTGAGATCCGGAAAAGTTGAGCGTGCATAATAGTGGTAAATAAAAGCCTGGATTCTTAAGAATCTGGGTTTTTTTGTGTCTAAATAACTGTTGTAAATATCAGGAAAACAGAGTATAATACATATGTTAATTGTGTTTTATAACATCGCTAACATATTCATTGAAGAATTGGAGGATATAACATGAAGGGAAGTATGAGTACTGATCTTGGCATGATTACAGTTAGTCCTGACGTGATTGCAAAGTATGCGGGAACCGTAGCAGTAGAATGCTTTGGTATTGTTGGAATGGCGGCAGTAAATGTAAAAGACGGAATTTACCGTTTACTTAAAAAAGAGAACCTGACTCATGGAATACAGGTTACGATATCGGATGAGAATAGAATTAAGATTGACTTTCATGTGATTGTTTCTTATGGTGTGAGCATTTCAGCCGTAACGGACAACCTGATCAGTAATGTGAAGTATAAGGTGGAAGAATTTTCCGGAATGTCGGTAGATAAAATTAATATTTATGTCGAAGGCGTGAGAGTCATCGATTAGTTAAGGAGGAACCATTAAAGTGGCTACGAAGACTATGAATGTGGAGATGCTTGCCAAAATGTTTCTGGCAGGCGCACAGAATATCGAAGCAAAGAAAGAATATATTAATGAATTGAACGTGTTTCCGGTTCCGGATGGAGACACCGGTACTAACATGTCATTGACGATCATGTCCGCGGCAAAGGAAGTGACGGCTCTCAACAAACCAAGTATGGGTGAACTTGCCAAAGCGATTTCATCTGGTTCACTGCGCGGAGCAAGAGGTAACTCGGGAGTTATTCTCTCTCAGCTGCTCAGAGGCTTTACAAAAGCTGTGAGAGAAGAGAAGGAGATTGATGTTGCAATTCTTGCAGCTGCATGTGGACGTGCAAAGGATACGGCTTATAAGGCTGTTATGAAACCGAAGGAAGGAACGATCCTTACTGTGGCAAGGGGAATTGCTGATAAAGCGGCAGAGATGAAGGAAGAGACCGACGATTTGGAGGTATTCATTCCGGCAGTGATTCAGCATGCAGAGGAAGTTCTTGCACAGACACCGGAGATGCTTCCGGTTCTGAAGGAAGCCGGAGTTGTAGATTCAGGCGGGCAGGGACTATTAGAGGTCCTGAAGGGAGCATATGACGCTTTTCTTGGCAAGGAAGTGGACTATTCTGCAATTGCGCCGAGCGCTGGAGCCAATGTGACTAAGATTTCCGCAGAGGCTACGGCGGATATTAAATTTGGATACTGTACAGAATTTATCATTCTTACCGAGAAAGAATTTACAGAGAAGGATGAGCATGAATTTAAAGGTTATCTGGAATCCATCGGCGATTCTATCGTGTGCGTTGCCGATGACGATGTGGTAAAGATACATGTACACACGAATGACCCGGGTCTTGCGATTCAGAAAGCGCTTACCTATGGACAGCTGTCGCGTATGAAGATCGATAACATGCGGGAGGAGCATCAGGAGAAGCTGATTAAAGACGCTGAAAAACTGGCGCAGCAGCAGAAGGAAGAGGAGAAGGCAAAACCCAGAAAACCGATGGGCTTTATTACCGTATCCATCGGAGAAGGTCTGAATGAAATTTTCAGAGAGTTGGGTGCAGATTACATTATCGAAGGCGGTCAGACCATGAATCCAAGCACGGAAGACATGCTGAATGCCATTGATCAGGTTCATGCAGATACCGTATTTATTCTTCCGAACAATAAGAATATTGTTCTGGCAGCAAATCAGGCGAAGGCACTGGTAGAAGATAAGCAGATTATTGTAATACCGACAAAGACGGTTCCGCAGGGAATCACTGCTCTGATTAATTTTATGCCGGATGAAGATGCACAGACGAATGAAGCTGCGATGACGGATTGCATTGAACATGTAAAGACCGGACAGGTTACTTATGCGGTCCGCGATACCAGGATTGATGATAAAGAGATTCATGAAGGCGATATTATGGGTATCGGCGACGCTGGGATTCTGGCGGTCGGAACAGATATTCACAGCACGGCCAAGGAGATGCTGAAAGCTCTGGTAGATGAAGATTCCGAACTGATCAGCCTGTATTACGGAGCAGAGATCAACGAGGAGGAAGCCGACAGATTCACAGCTGAGATTGAAGAGCTGTATCCAGACATCGATATCGATGCACACTTCGGCGGTCAGCCAATCTATTATTATGTGCTGGCGGTAGAATAGAGAATAATATGAATGAGAAAACTGGTATTAGTGAATTAAAGGGAATTGGAGAAAAGACGGAGAAACTGTTCCAAAAGATGGGTGTATTTACAGTTGGTGATCTGATCCGTTATTATCCGAGAGGATATGATGTGTATGAGCCTGCTGTCCCAGTCAGTGAGCTGGAAGAGGGAAGGGTTCAGACGGTTACAGGTACTGTCTATGGGAAGATTCAGGTATCTCCAAATTGCAGAATGCCGGTTACAACTGTACAGATTAAGGATATTTCCGGAACCATAAAAGCGATATGGTTCCGGATGCCTTTTTTAAGGAATACTCTTGCATCCGGCGGAATGATAACTCTTCGGGGACAGGTTGTGCGCAGAGGCAGCGGTCTTGTCATAGAACATCCGGAAATCTTTTATCCGGCTGGCAGATACGAAGAAAAACTGGGGACATTACAGCCCAGGTATCCTCTGACGGCCGGCATGACGAATAATACGGTTGTCAAGGCGGTAAAGCAGGCCATTGGGCATCTGAATCTGTCAGTAGAAAGCCTGCCGGAAGAGCTGCGGCTGAAATACCATCTGGCTGAGTATAATTATGCTATCCGCGGCATACATTTTCCGGAAGATAAGGAAGTGTTCTATCACGCGAGAGAACGATTGGTATTTGAGGAATTTCTGAATTTTATTCTTTCTCTTCGACGGCTCCGTACGGATAACGATAGATTGGAGAATCATTTCCGGATCAGACACTGTCAGGAGACGGATGTATTTCTTAAGGAACTGCCCTATGAGTTGACAGGGGCTCAGAAAAAGGTTTGGGAAGAAATCGAAGCTGATATGCAAAGTCCGTATTCCATGTCCCGGTTGATTCAGGGTGACGTTGGCTCCGGAAAGACGATTGTGGCGGTTCTGGCGCTGATGACGGCAGTGCTGAATGGGTATCAGGGAGCGATGATGGCGCCTACGGAAGTGCTGGCGAAGCAGCATTATGAATCCATATTGGAATTATTTCAGAATTATCATATTCCCATTCAGATAGAGCTTTTGATTGGCTCCATGACAGCGAAAGAAAAGAGAGAAGCCTATGCGCGGATTGCAGATGGAAAATCACAGATTATACTGGGAACACAGGCTTTGATTCAGGAGAAAGTCGTTTATAAAAATCTTGCCCTGGTGGTTACGGATGAACAGCATCGTTTCGGAGTGCGTCAGCGGGAAGTATTTGCGCAAAAAGGTATGGAGCCTCATATTCTGGTTATGAGCGCCACGCCAATTCCGCGTACGCTGGCCATTATTCTATATGGAGATCTTGATATTTCCGTGATTAACGAGCTGCCCTCTAACAGACTTCCGATCAAGAACTGTGTGGTTGATACAGATTATCGGCGGACTGCTTATCGATTTATTCAAAAACAGGCTTCAGAGGGGAGACAGTGCTACATTATCTGTCCAATGGTGGAAGAAAGCGAACATTTAGAAGTGGAGAATGTGGTGGATTATGCCAGGATGATAAAAGAAGAACTGGGTTCTGGAATTACTGTAGACTATCTGCACGGAAAGATGAAGCAGAGCGAAAAGGATGAAATTATGAACCGTTTTGCCGCTAATCAGATTCAGGTTCTGGTTTCTACCACTGTAATCGAGGTGGGAATAAATGTACCAAATGCGACGGTCATGATGGTGGAGAATGCAGAGCGGTTCGGCCTTGCACAGCTTCATCAGCTTCGGGGCCGCGTGGGCCGCGGAAGCCATCAATCCTACTGTATTTTTATGAGCAGTTCCAAAACAAAAGAGACAAAGAAACGTCTTGAAATTCTGAACAGGACGAATGATGGATTTGAGATTGCCAGTGAAGATTTGAAGCTTCGTGGACCGGGAGACTTATTTGGCATTCGCCAAAGCGGACTTATGAATTTCAAACTGGGAGATGTATTCCAGGATGCGGAGATTCTTAAGAAGGCATCCGAAGCTGCGGATTGGCTTATAAAAAATCATCATGAATGGTTACAAAAACTGGAAAAGGACGAAAAAACTGCCAGTGTAATATTGTAAATCCTCCATATAATATGGTTGTAACTTAAGACAGAGTTACAACGATAAATCAAAGAAGAGATACAAAAAGGAGGAAAATAAAATGGCAAGTCGTTCATCTAACAGAACAGCAGTACCGGAGGCAAAGGGTGCATTAGACAAATTCAAATACGAGGTAGCAAGCGAGCTTGGAGTACCTCTTACAGATGGTTACAACGGTGACCTGACATCCAGACAGAACGGATCTGTTGGCGGATATATGGTAAAGAAGATGATTGAAGAGCAGGAAAAGCAGATGGCAAACAAATAACAAAGGTTTGTATTAAGAAGCCCTTGGGAAAGATATTTTTCCAGGGGCTTTTTACATATAATTCGATTGACATTTTTGCGTCTTGTTTATATAATGTATGAGTAGAGGATTATGTATACAAGGAGAAGACAGGATGCGTGTCATAGCCGGAAGTGCAAAGAGATTGCAGTTACGGACTTTGGATGGTCTTGATACAAGGCCTACCACAGACCGGATTAAGGAGACTTTATTCAATATGATTGATCCCTGGCTTGCAGACTGCGATTTTTTGGATCTGTTTGCAGGCAGCGGTGGAATTGGTATTGAGGCATTGAGCCGTGGGGCAGGTGAAGCGGTATTCATAGAGAAGAATCCGAAAGCAATGTCTGTGATTCGGGATAACCTGAAGCATACCAGGCTGGATGGAAGGGCAGTTACACTTCAGATGGATGTGATTGCCGGGCTTGTATCGCTGAATGGAAGAAAGCAGTTTGATTATATTTTTATGGATCCTCCTTATGACCATCTTCTGGAAAAGCGGGTGCTGGAGACATTGAGAGATATGGAGCTCTTAAAAGAAGATGGTATGATTATTGTGGAAGCTTCTTTGGATACCGGGTTTGATTATTTGGGTGAGATGGGCTACACTTTGGTCAAAGAAAAAAAGTATAAGACGAATAAACATATGTTTATCGAGATTTCTGACCTTTAACCGATAAAGTAAGAATAGAAACAGGAGGCCTGTCATGAAAGCAATATATCCCGGAAGCTTTGATCCGGTTACATTTGGACATATAGATGTTATTTGCCGTTCTTCACGAATTGCGGATGAGCTAATTATCGGAGTGTTGAATAATAATGCAAAAAGCCCGTTGTTTTCCTTGGAAGAACGTGTTAAAATGTTAGAGGAAGTCACAAAAGATTATCATAATGTGAAAGTTGTACCTTTTGAAGGATTACTGGTAGATTTTGCAAAGAATATGAAGGCAGATATTGTCGTCCGGGGGCTTCGTGCAATCACAGATTTTGAGTACGAGCTTCAGATGGCGCAGACAAACCATAAGCTTGAAGAGGAGGTGGAGACCATCTTCCTTACTACAAGACTTGAGTATTCTTATTTGAGCTCTACAATAGTAAAGGAAGTGGCAGCTTTTGGAGGGGACATTTCTCAGTTTGTACCTGAGACGGTCAGACAGAGAATACAAGAGAAGATGGATGAAAGAAGGAGAGTGTAAATTATGAGCAGCCGTATTGAACAGATTATTGAGGAAATTGAGGAGTACATTGATTCTTGTAAATTCCAGCCGTTTTCTACATCTAAGATCGTCGTGGATAAGGACCAGATGGACGAGCTTCTTCGCGAACTTCGTATGAAGACACCGGATGAGATTAAGCGTTATCAGAAGATTATTGCAAATAAGGATGCAATTCTTGCTGATGCACAGGCTAAGGCTGACAGCCTGCTTCAGGATGCACAGATTCAGACCAATGAGCTGGTAAGTGAGCATGAGATTATGCAGCAGGCCTATGCGCAGGCTAATGAGATCGTAACTGCAGCTACCGAGCAGGCCCAGCAGATTCTGGATAATGCCACAAGCGATGCCAACGATATCCGTATTGGAGCAATGCAGTATACGGATGATCTTCTGGCGAATGCGGAGAGCATTATCGGTCATACACTGGACAGCTATACGACTAAGTATGACGGATTGGTAAATTCTCTTCAGGAGTGCTATGATATGGTTAGAAATAATCGCTCTGAGCTGGAGATTCCTGAGCAGTCTCCGAGAGGGATGGAGGCTGAGTACGGTATGCAGACAGAGGCAGATTTTATCGAGCAGGAGATGGAAGACTAATCATTCAGGAAGTAAGATATAGATATGTAAGCAGGCTGGTTACCAATGCGGTAATCAGCTTTTCTATTATATAAGGACGGAGGGGGAGCCCGGATTCCTGGATCATGGAAGCCGTCTGAAATACTGCGCAAAGGCCGCCAAAGGTAGTTGCAGCCATAAGCAGGATATATCTGCAGGTGATGGGAATCGTAAGCTCTGACAGCAGAGAAAGTCCAGTTGTAATCTCCAGGGAAGAAAGAACAATGATTTTCCAGAATCCGCATCCGGGGATCAGTAGGTCCAGGAGGCAGACAAATATAGAGAATATCATCATATACAATCCCACCTTAACGATTCCGTCGAAGCTGTTCATAAGGGCATGATCTATAGTTTGGGCAAAGGAAGCTTTTTTGACCGGCGATTCTTTTTTAGAAGAAGGCTGGAAGCGGAATGTTTCTTTAAATTTGCGAACATAATATAAGCGGAATAACTGTCCGCATATCAAGGGTGACAGAATCAAAATCAAAAAAAACGGAAGATGAAGGTGTCTGTCCGGGATAAATCTGGTAAACAGAACTCCAATTATAAACATAGGACTTGTATTGTTACAGAAGGAGAGCAGATAGGATCCTTCTGTATATGAAATTCTGCCATTTTGGATCAGGTCGGCAGAGATCTTTGCTCCCATTGGATAGCCGCACAAAAAGCCGGTGACGACAGCAAAGGAGCCGGCGCCGGATACACCCGGGAACCGTTTCATAAGAGGACCTGTGAGTCTGGAAATCAGTGAAATGGTATCTGTCTGAATCATGATATTTGCCAGTATCATAAAGGGAAGAAGCGAGGGGAGTACAAGCTGGTACCACATGAGAAGACCTTTGCCGGCGCCTTCTATGACGGCATCCTTGCAAAGAAGAAATGATAGAAACAAAAGGATAAGCAGAGTGGATGAGAACCATTTGCGCATGAAACAAACCTCACACTGTATTCCTAATTAATCTACGCGTCATATTGATTTTTTATGTGAGTTATGACAAAATATAAACCGGATTAACGAAGAAAAACTAGATGACAAGGAGTATAAAATGTCGGTATTAAGTGAATTGAAACCAGAAAAAGTATTTTACTATTTTGAAGAGATATGCAGGATTCCCCATGGCTCTTTTCATACAAAAGAAATCAGTGATTATTGTGTAACATTTGCTAAAGAACGGAAACTGGAAGTGATTCAGGATGAGGTGGGAAATGTTGTGATACGCAAACAGGCCGCAGAAGGATATGAGGATTCGGATCCGATTATTCTTCAGGGGCATCTGGATATGGTATGCGAGAAGACGCCGGATTCTGTCCATGATTTTAAGAAGGATGGGCTGGAGCTCATACTTCAGGATGGATTTCTTTCTGCAAAGGATACGACTCTGGGTGGGGACGATGGAATTGCAGTTGCCATGATGCTGGCAATTCTTGACAGTGAGGATATTTCCCATCCGGCTTTGGAAGCTGTCTTTACCACGGATGAGGAGGTGGGAATGGGAGGCGCCCAGGCGCTGGACCTTGAACAGCTTACCGGGCGGATGCTGATTAACATTGACTCAGAAGAGGAAGGCTTTCTGACTGTGGGCTGTGCGGGCGGTTACCGCTTTGACGCTGGCATTCCGATTGAATATGCAGAGACTGATGGATGTGTGCTTCAAATTGCAATCCGCGGATTGACCGGAGGGCATTCCGGAATGGAGATCCATAAGCAGCGTGGAAATGCACATGTTCTGATGGGAAGACTTCTGAACCATTTGAGAAAGAACTTCGCGCTCTGTCTTGTGGATATCGCCGGTGGCAGCAAAGACAATGTAATTGCTATGGAGAATACCGCAAGAATTGCCGTCTCTTCGGAGGACAAAGTGGCATGTATCGACAGAATCAAAGCCATGGAGCAGAAATGGAAGGCAGAATTTGCGCAGGACGAACCAGATCTTACAGTAGAGGTCACAGAGGATGCAGCCGGTCAGGCATTTACGGAGGATAGTACAGAGCGTGTGATAGCTTATCTTGCAGCCATGCCGGATGGTGTGATCAGTTTTGAACGTCAGATTGAGGGTCAGGTCGAAACCTCCCTTAATGCAGGAATCGTCAAGACGAAGGAAAACTGTGTGGTGATTTCCCATCTGGTCAGAAGCTCGGTGGAGTCCAAAAAGGAAATGCTGAAGGAACGTCTTCAGACAATGGTACAGCTTGCAGGCGGTAAAGGGACGGTCAGAGATGAATATCCGGCATGGAGCTATCGGAAGGATTCCAGACTTCGTGACATTATGACAGCAGTATATCAGGAGACGTACGGAAAGAAACCGGAGGTCATCACGATTCATGCCGGATTGGAATGTGGATTGTTTGTGGGAAAGAAACCGGAGCTTGACTGTGTATCTTTCGGACCGGACCTTCTGGATGTTCATTCGGTGAAAGAGCGCATGAATATCGCATCGGTGGAGCGAAGCTATAACTATTTGCTGGAGGTTCTGAAAGCGGCGAGATAATTCATATAGTAATACAAAAAGGAGTTTGTTATGGGAAGATCTATTGATATGATTCCCCTTAAGTAGACAAGGCAAATAACCAAAATCTACTTAAGGGG
>JAUNGJ010000075.1 GCA_030524585.1 Eubacteriales bacterium
TTCTCTTCATCCATAGCGATGTCGCCGCATCCGGATACACAGCAGGTACCCATACCACGGGCAACTACGGCTGCGTGAGATGTCATACCACCACGAACTGTCAGGATACCCTGGGCAGACTTCATACCTGTAATATCCTCCGGGGATGTCTCCAGACGAACCAGAACGACCTTCTCTCCTCTTGCAGCCCACTCTACCGCATCGTCTGCTGTAAATACGATCTTACCGCAGGCAGCGCCCGGAGATGCTCCAAGACCTTTGCCCATCGGTGTAGCAGCCTTCAGCTCTGCAGCGTCGAACTGTGGGTGAAGCAGGGTATCCAGGTTACGCGGATCGATCATTGCAACTGCCTCTTCCTCTGTTCTCATGCCCTCATCAACAAGGTCGCATGCAATCTTTAATGCAGCCTGAGCTGTTCTCTTACCATTACGTGTCTGCAGCATGAAAAGCTTACCGTGCTCAACGGTGAACTCCATATCCTGCATATCTCTATAGTGGTTCTCAAGAATACTGCAAACTTCTTTGAACTGAACAAATGCCTCCGGGAACTTCTCTTCCATCTCGGAAATGTGCATTGGTGTACGAACACCGGCAACAACGTCCTCGCCCTGGGCATTGGTCAGGAACTCGCCAAACAGACCGTTCTCTCCTGTAGCAGGATCACGTGTAAATGCAACGCCTGTACCACAGTCATCACCCATATTACCAAATGCCATAGACTGTACGTTTACGGCAGTTCCCCAGGAATACGGAATATCATTGTCACGACGGTATACGTTCGCACGAGGGTTGTCCCATGAACGGAATACGGCTTTGATCGCTCCCATCAGCTGTTCCTTCGGATCATCCGGGAAATCTGCACCAATCTTAGCCTTGTATTCAGCCTTGAACTGGTTAGCTAACTCCTTCAGGTCCTCTGCCGTAAGGTCCACATCCTGCTTTACGCCTCTGTCTTCCTTCATCTTATCGATCAGCTCTTCGAAATATTTCTTGCCAACTTCCATAACTACGTCAGAATACATCTGGATAAATCTTCTGTAGCAGTCCCATGCCCAGCGCGGATTGCCGGATTTCTCAGCAATAGCGTTCACTACGGTCTCATTCAATCCAAGGTTCAGGATTGTATCCATCATACCAGGCATAGAAGCTCTTGCTCCGGAACGTACGGATACAAGAAGCGGATTCTCGCTGTCGCCGAATTTCTTGCCGGTAATTTCCTCCATCTTAACAATATACTCATTGATCTGAGCCTGAATCTCATCATTAATCTCTCTTCCGTCCTCATAATACTGAGTACATGCTTCTGTTGTAATAGTGAAGCCCTGAGGTACCGGGAGTCCAAGGCTTGTCATCTCAGCCAGGTTGGCGCCTTTACCACCCAGAAGCTCACGCATATTTGCGTTACCTTCACTAAACAAATAAACCCATTTTGCCATCTTCGAATGACCTCCTAAACTTTTTTTTGCATGTCAAGTCGCATATATTTATTTTACTGTTTTTGACAATGTACGTCAAGTATCTGGAGTCCAAGAATTACCAGATTTTCAATCGTCTTTTATTTGTCAATCTTTCTTAATTTTCCTGATTTTTCCGCGTATTCCAGAAGGTCTTTCATCCTGCTGTTCCATCTCCCGATTCGCACTCCCGCATCCAGCACATACCTGCTTTCGTCCACCGCCCGTACTGCCTTTTCGTAAACCTCATCGCTGATTGCTTCAAAGGGTTTTTCCTCAATGACCCGGGCTGCCAGATATTTTGCCGTCTGATAATCCACCTCGCCGGGATATAGGATCCCGGCAATAAACGGCCGGTTCTCCTTCTGCAGTCTCCGGTATGTCATCACTCCGGTCCCTCCGGATGACAGCACCAGTATCTCCGGCTTTCCTTCCGGTTTCCGAAGCTCCAGACTGCCAAATGTCGTATCATAATATCCTTCCTCCAGATCATAAAGCTCTCTGATCCGTTCTTCGGTAAAAATTTCCTCCGGAGTTCCGTATCCTGCGATCTCTTCCCCCTTTACACAGACGATCCGGTCGGCGCATTTCTGGGCCAGATCAATCTCATGCAGAGACAGAAGGATAGTCATCTGCTTTTCCTTTGCCATCCGTCTGAGTATATCCAGAAGCTCTAGTTTATGACGAATATCCAGAAACGAGGTAGGTTCGTCCAGCACAATGATTTCCGGTTCCTGACAGATCGCCCTGGCAAGCAGCACTCTTTGCCGCTGTCCGTCGCTGACCGCCAGAAATTCCTTTTCCCCAATATCCAGAATATGCACCGCCTCCATAGCGGACTGCACCTGTCTTTCATCCTCTCTTCCCAGCACTCCCAGCCGTCCTGTGTAGGGATAGCGTCCCATTGCCACCACCTCCCGGCAGGTCATAAGCTCCGGATGAATGCGTTCGGTCAGTACCACCGCCATTTTCTTTGATAACTCCCGGTAAGACAGCTCCTTCATATCCTCCGCATCCAGAACGGCCCTTCCTTCGATCATGCGAAGCTGTCTGGTAATGCTCTTTAAGATCGTAGACTTCCCAGAACCATTGGGGCCAATCAGCACGACAATCTCTCCTTTTTTTATGGAAAGGCAGATATTCCGGATCAGCGCCCTGCCGTCATAGCCCACCGCCATTTTTTCTGTTTGGAAATAATATTCACTCATATCAGCGCTCCCTTCTCTGTCTCACCATCATATAGATCACAACCGGCGCTCCAAGCAGGGAGGTGACTGCGCTGATGCTCATTTCCAGCGGCGCAAATGCCATCCGGGCAATCAGGTCACAGAACATGCAGAACACCGCTCCCCCAAGGAAGGTTCCCGGAATCACAAAAAGCGGTCTGGCCGTTTTAAATCCGCGCTTCACCAGAAATGGCACCGCAATCCCCACAAAGGAGATCGGACCCGCAAAGGCGGTTACCGTTGCGGAAAGTACGCTTGATAACAGGATCAGCACGACCCGGAACCGGCGCACATTTACCCCCATACTCTGGGCGTAGGCCTCTCCCATCTGATAGGCGCCTATGGGCTTAGACAGAAGAAAGGATACCAGAAGAGCAATACCGATTATGAACGCCGCCGCCCTCACATTGCCAAAGCTCATACCAGAAAAGCTTCCCTGGGACCATCCGTGAAGATTGACGATATCTGCATCGTCGGCAAAGGTCACCACAAAATCAGTAACCGCAGAGCAGATATAACCAATCATGATCCCTCCCACCAGAAGTCCCGCCATATGCCGGATCTTCCGGGATAGCAGCAAAATGAAGCCTGTAGACAGCATAGCACCTGCAAAGGCTGCCAGAATCAGGGTATAGGAAGATACGGAGGCCGACTGCTTTAGAAAATAGATCATCGCAAGCGCTACCGTCATCTTTGCCCCGGATGAGATTCCCAGCACAAAGGGGCCGGCAATCGGATTCTCAAAAAAAGTCTGAAGCAGGAATCCAGACAGCGATAAGGCGCCCCCAAGGATCGCCGCCATAAGGATTCTCGGCAGGCGGATTTTCCAGATGATATTGTACTCCATCTGGTTTCCCTCTTTCAGAAAAATGATCCGAAGGATCTCTGCCACCGGTATCTTCACATTTCCGGTATTGATATTTAAAATTACAAGAAACCCGAAGGCAGCAATGAGTAATAAAAACACTGCTGCAATTCGGGCATTTCCTTTTCCTTTCATGAACTTCCTGCTCCTTTACTCCACAATGGGCGTAAGGAATGTCATTTCCTCCGGCCCTTCTCCTTTCAGCATCTTATGAATATCCAGGATAAATTCTCCGGTAATATCCGTTGCCTGATACATATTCTTTCCCACGCACCAGACATTTTCCTCCTGCACCGCCTTAAAATCTGCAAGCACTTCATCCTTGTCAAGAAGCTCCTGCATGGTGTTTACCGGCTCCTGAATGGTGGAATTATAGATCAGATAATCTGCATCCGCGGCCGCCGCATAAAATTCTTCCATAGAGAGATTCACGGAAGAGCTGGCGTTTCCATCTCCTTCCAGATCAGAAAACACGTAGGTTCCGCCTGCCGTATTGATCATATCCGCCACATAATCGGTGGATTTGCGGACCACCACATAGCCGCTCTCGCTGATATAGAAAAATGCCACCGTCTTGCCGGTGTTCTCAAAATCTTCCATTTCACAGAGCAGGTCGGTCTGATTCCGGAAAAATACCTCCGCCTCTTCCGATTTATCCGTCAAAGCCCCGTATACTTTGATCCACTCCGTTCTTCCAAGAGCTCTGGGCTCATAGCTGGAGCGGTCGGTAAATACCGGAATGCCAAGACTCTCTATCATCTCCTGCACCTTCGGCGAATGAAGAATCATGGTGCTCTCAATGGCCAGATCGCATCCTTCCTCCAGCAGAAGCTCATAATCCGGCTCGCTGTATTTGCCGGCATATAACATCCTGCCGTCATTCAGCGCCTCTGCCGCTTCCTCTATATACCAGCCGGAAACATCCGTTCCGCTGAACCGGATGGCATCGACAGCATCCAATCCCCGAAAGAGAGCCATCGCCGAAGTGGCTGCAAGATAGATATGATCTAATGGTTTTTGCAACAAAATAATTTCTTCATCCAGCCCTTCCGGCGCTTCTTTATCCTCGGGAATCAAAAGGTAGCGATCCCCGTCCTTTACTTCCAGCAGCTGATAGCCGCCCTCATAGTTATAGATTGCAAAGCATTCCGCATACTCGGTCTGAACCTGTCCTATACAGGCAAGCCCCGGAAGCTCCGGAGCATCCGTCTTAACCTGTTCTCCGCTTTCCTTTCCGGTACCACATCCGGATACCAGCATCAGCGCAGCCAGGAAAAGGATTCCCAGGCGGCGCGTACGCTGCAGTATTTTCTCTCTCATTCCGCCAACACCCTTACCGATCTACTCTGCCGCTTTCACAGAAGATGAATCAAATTTCAGTGTATACTCAATCTCATGGGCCTCGCTCATAGCTGTCGTATCTGCCTTCACCGGAATTTTCCAGTCAAAAACCGCCACCGGAATATCAAAAGCAGAGTTTCCCTCCGTATTTACCGGAAGGTACTTCTCTTCTCCAACCAGCATATAATCATAATTCGAGCTGCTCCATACAATCTCTGCCGTTACCTGCCCGCCCTTTACCGTAAGCGTTGCAGGAGATTCCACGGTTGCCCTTCCCGAGCCTCCGGCCAGCGTCACCTCTGCCGTATAGGTTCCGTCTGAAAGTCCCAGACTGTCTGCGGTTGTAAGAACCTGATCCGAAAATGCATCCACTGGCAGAGAGTCCGCCCGGAACAAAAGCTTCCTGTCGTACCATTTTTCCTTGCGCTTACTGAATGCCGCACAATCGATCCCCTGATCCAGGGCTTCCACCGGAACTTCAAAGGTATGTATGCCATCCTCAGTCTCAACATATGGAATATAATCATCCTCCGAAGCCTCCGCCGCTTCTGCTCCGGTTCCCATATACAGATACAGATATCCGGTTCCTCCCATATGCATCACCGCTGTCATCTTTCCGTCCGCCACCGTAAGCTCACAGGACTCGACCGGAAACATGGCTGAGCTGGATTCTACGGTTACCGCATAAGTACCATCCTTAATATCACTTCCGGAAATCGGTTCCATCCCTTCCTCTACTACGTCGACTGCTTCAATCATCTCGTCCGAAGAAGCAACTTTATCATTTCCTTCCGAGGCTTCCTTCCCGTCCTCTTCCGATACTGCCGTCTCTGTCTTTGCATCTTTCTTCTCTTCTCCTGCACAGCCGCCAAACAGCATGGTTCCGCCGATGCAGGCGGCAAGCATTAATACCTGTAATTTCTTCATTTTCCTGTCACCCTTTCCGGTCAAATTTCCAAAATAGTATAAGACTGCCCTGATCCTTTCGAATCAGGGCAACATTCCTTTATTTTAATGAATCGATCGCTGCCTGTGCATGTTCTACGAAAATATTCTGAATTGCCTCAAGCTCACCCAATCCATTTACCACGCATTCAACCTCGTATCCGGCATCCTCAAATGCGGTCTTCCAGGAGCCTTCCTCATCGCCTGCCATATCATTGTTCGCATGATCTCCGGCCACGATCATTAGCGGCTTCAATACCACTTTCTTATACTCGCCCTCGCCAACAGCTGCCAGAACATCATCCAGCGATGGTTCGGCCTCCACGGTTCCTATGTAATAGTTGTCATAGCCATTCTCTGTCAGCAGCTCCTGCATCTTACTGTATACCGCATTGGATTCTGCCTCTGTTCCATGTCCCATGAAGCAGATCGCAGTTTCACCGTCGTCATACTCTGCGGTGTCTTCCGTAATCGCTTTCATTACCGCCTCAAAATCCGCATCGCTGGTCAGGAGCGGCTCTCCTACTGCAATTTTCTCAAAGGCGTCAGAATAGCTGGTCACCTCTTCCATCAGCTCATCGTACTCCAGCCCGTTCATCAGATGCGTCGGCTGAATCACCAGCGTCTTAACACCGTTGTCCACCGCGCGGTCCAGCGCTTCTTCTACATTATCGATCGTCACCTCATCGCGGCTCTTCACATGGTCAATGATGATCTGGCTGGTAAAGCCTCTTCTTACAGAATAATCCGGAAAGGCCTCTTCCATCGCGCCTTCAATAGCTCCGATCGTCAGACGGCGGCTGTCATTATAGCTGGTTCCAAAGCTTACTACTAATAGTTCCTGCTCCCCTATTTCATCTTGATTTCTTGGATCGTCCAATGATGCATCTCCTGTCTCATAATTTTCTTCGTCTGCTTCCTCGGCATCCTCTGCCTCTGCTTCTTCGCTTTCTTCGGTCTTCTCCTCTGCCGGCTCCTCCTTTGAACCTGTACTGCATCCGGTAAGTACCATTGCTCCCATTAAGGTGCTGACAAGAAGTGCTTTTACTACTCTTTGTTTCATAATACTGTTCCTCCTATCTTCTCGCTTCGGAAATCTTCCTCCGGCGAGAAATGCGCACCAAAATAAGACTTACTTCTATGATAGAAAAGCCTTTGTCTACATAAATGAAGACAAAGGCCCCTTTCATACAAATACTTCTCTGTAAGAAATTATAAAAATCTCTTAATCTAAAACAGTACAGCCAATTACTCGTGACCCGGAATCTTCTTCCCGTACCAACAGCCCGGCAGGTTTCCTGACTCACAGATCCTCATACAGCATCGCCTTCCCAACAACTCAGTGGCTGGCGCTAACGCCCTGATGCTGCACTCCCCGCTCACAGTGACGAGATCGTACAGGATTTTCACCTGTTTCCCTTTTAACCATTGTCCGTCGAAATCAAACCGGCAATGGCACCGTCTGCTATTTTTCAGTTTTCTACATCATACCATCAACCCGATGCAAATTCAAGACATATTCACGGTACAAATAT
>JAUNGJ010000022.1:0-2363 GCA_030524585.1 Eubacteriales bacterium
ATTTTAGTTCTATTCCTGACAAACACATATATCTTTAACTAGAGACTGCAGTTTCTCCCATAAAGATACCTCCTCATGCTTGATAATTAAATTATATCACATTTATTCCCACGATGCCTGCCTTTCCATTATTATTTTTGATACTTTACTTTTGGCAGTATGCAACTGCATCTGCCTGAAACTGCAGTCCACTTTCTCCACCCGTGTGTGCGAACTCTGTTTGAATAGATTTCCGAACAGGATACTTTCCATTGAATCTCTTTTTGATAACTTTCTCCATGATAGGAATATTCCAAACATCTCTAAATAAGCAATCCATCTGAACGACATTTTCAAGAGACAGCCCCACGAATGCTAATCTTTTTTCCATTTCATCAAAAGCGCCGTTAATTTGTTCCTCAATCGTTCCACCCACATTACCGGCACAATAATTTAAGAAGCAAAAATCACCTGCTTTAATGATCCCTGCATGTACCCATTCCTCATTTACATCCAATCTGACAATCTCACTCATATATGCATGTCCTCCTCTGCTTTTTTAATACTGTATCACGGCATATAGTACCTATCCAGAATTGTTCATTTTCGACTACCGTTAGTTTCATTAGTGTATCCCTGTCCGGTAATTTTTTGATTATGGTCCCCTTCAAATATTCTAAAACCCGTAATTCTGCCAGTTCCTTACACTTTATGAAAACATCCGTATACTGGCTGAACGGATGAAGTGAATTTTGAATTTAAAAGCATCTCTGTAGCCCATTTATAAGTCTCATCCGTCTCATATTTTCGATACTTATACTCCAATGCAACCAACAGAAACAAATAAATATCGTACCAAAGAATCCGTTTCTTCTCATTAAGAGTAAATTCGTTTTTTCCATATCCCTCCAAAAAATCAATCGATTGTCCGTAACTTCTAAATCCCACTTCCATAAGCGGATCTCCCCATATTGCCCGCTCAAAATCTATAATTCCTGTCACTTTTCCTTTTTCGACGAAGATATTTCCATCCCACAAGTCCCAATGAACCAACCGTGGTATTTGAACCTCGTGAAAACAAATTTCATCCGCATCTAAACGCAAAAACAATTCATCAATATCAATCTTCAGATCAATCTCCTTCTTTTTGGCATCCGCCACCGCAAGCTGCATCATCTTTTTAAAAGTAGGAAACCAGCAGTTCCCTCGTATATCTGGCTGTCCAGGATAACCAAATTCCGTTCCTGTAATGGAATTGATCTGTCTCGTATATGCTCCGATCAGCCACATAATATCAGATTTTTCTTTGTCCGATAATTCCTGATTTATCGCTGAAAGGCTCTTTCCAGGGATCTTCTCCATAATAAAGTACGGTGCATCGCAAACAGAGCAGCCTGAGTCATACATATAAATTTCCGGAACCGGAACTTTGCTCTGTGCTTTTACAAGCTCCATTGCTTTCACTTCACTGAACATAATATTTTTCTCATAGGACATAATAAGTGCATCAGAAACAGGAGCAATCTTTAAGATAACCTGTCTGCCATCTGATAAGGTCACATCATACGCAGCGTTAAAATATCCTTCTTTCAGTTCATCTATCTGTGTCACTCTCATTTCCGGAAATGCCCGGCACATCATACATTCAATATCTGCCCTATGTTTCCTGTTCTTTGTTATACTTTCCATGCATCTTTTCCCTCCTGACTAAAACAACCGCGCAAATTACATATATACATTCCTCTGCTATCATTGCAATCCAGAGCCCTTTCACTCCCCATAAGCACTTACCAAAAAAAGACAGGGAGGCTGAATTGCACAAATGGATATAAGCGACAGAAACCATGCCTTTCTCGTCTTTCCCTCCGCCTGCAAAACAGTTAAGAGAATTGTTCCAACACCTTTGATCGGAAAAATAAATATCAAAAATCCAAAAATCTCTTTTCCGTATCTTAAGAGTAACGTTTCATCGGTAAACAGAAAAAAGGCAGATTCAAAAATACCCGATAAGCGGTTGGGCTCCCTGCGCAATCCCTGTATGCGGTGTCCAAAAGATCTGCATGATCTGATTTACGATAACATATGCCGCATAGACAATTCCACTGCCTGCAGAGATCACCAATGTCTGGAACACGATAGCCGCAATACTATTTCCCATTTGCTGAAACAGGCTTGGACACCCCACTGCTGCAATTTCACTCATGATAGATTTATCGATACAAATGCTTTTACTAGTAATCAAATATGTCTTTTTCTTATAAATCAGGAAATAGTAAAGACTGGTGATACTTGAAACAATCTGCGAAAGTATCGTAGCCCATGCCGCTCCTCTTACTCCCATCCCCAATCCACATACAAGTAAAATATCAAAACCCAGATTCACG
>JAUNGJ010000022.1:2463-4707 GCA_030524585.1 Eubacteriales bacterium
CCCAGGTATCCGTAAACGAATAAGCACTGTATACAAACAGCGAAAATGTTGCCTGTATACACATTTTTCCGAGCAGTTTCCAAATGGGTTCTTGATTAATCTGCCCTGTGTCTGTTTTCATTGAGTTTCCTCCCAGACCTGTACGCATATTAATTTTATTTCACAGGAAAGCTCTATGTTTTCCACTTTAAAACAACAGGCCTTTACTGTAATATAAAATAAAACCTCTTTAAAACTAACACAGTTTAAAAAGGTTTTATAATGACTTAACTTTACTCTTTATTATCTTTTCTTTACTTTTGACACTCTCCGGAGCTAACTCCAAAGGGGTTATGGTAATTTTTATGATAATCCTGCTCTGATTTCCGCCGGGGTTTTCCCTTTTTCCTTCTTCAAAATTCTGTATAGATTATTTACATTACTATATCCACATTCTACAGCAATCTGTTCCACTGTCATACCCGAAGTTTTCAACAGCCGCACTGCCTTTTTACATCTGTTTTCCGTCAAAAGCCGGAGATATGACTGCCCGGTGATCTTATGTATCATTCTGCTCATATAGCTCTCATTATAACCATATTTCTCTGCAAGTGTACTTAACGAAATCTCATGACAGTGTTTTTCTATATCCTGAAGAATTTCCTGTATCGGTATCGTCCCAATTGATAACTGGTGAAGCTCGATCTTCTCTGCCAAGTCTTTTCTTATCAATTCAATTAACATTAGACTCAACAAATTTTTTACCGCTTCCTGGTAAAAAGGCTGCTGTTCAAAATATTCTATCAGTATCTGTTCCATAAATGTCTTCACACAATTTTTATTTCGATCACGAAATACCATATACCCATAATAGTAATTCTTTTCCTGAAGCGCGGCAGAAAAAAAGTCACTGACCAGCCGATTACCAATAAACTGGTACTGAAAATTCTGCTGCAGAAACGCTGTAGGAAGCACCATCTTCAAAATCACATCATCCTTTGAGATTTTTCCGATTGCGTGCGCCACATTTTGATTCACTATAATCAAATCATTTTCCCGCAATACGATCTTATTCAAAATATTTTCAATATAATGGTCACAACGCCCACGATAAACATAAATCAGTTCCACAAAATCATGCTTATGAAAATATACCTCCGTATCTACATAGTGAATCTTGACAGAAAAATAGTCCTGACTCCGCACCAGAAGCTGCCGCTCATCCGCAAAAAGTTCCTGTTCAGGCCTATATGCCGGAAACTGGTAATTGCTATCATCTAACTGTCTCATTAATTCATCTGTCACCAGATAATCCTCCAGCATCATCTGCCGCAGACTTCTTTGGAAAACTATTTTTTCACTTATATTTTGCTGTTCAAATATATATTGCATTTGCTCCATTCTGCCCATGATCTATCACTTCCAAATCATCATTCCATGAGAATACGTCACATCTTCCTCTGGGGGAATTATTTCTCTCTTTGCTCAGCTCTCCAACAAGTTGGATTTTATGTATCTATTCTAATCATTTCCACAATGGCCTTATTACGATAAATCAAATCTTCTCGGACTATAAATCCAAGGCTTTGCCAAAAATCATTACCATTTTCGTTTCTATCAAAAACAACTAATGCAACTTTATTTATTCCACATTGCTTTAGTGCTAGCATTGCAGCATCCACTAACTGGCGAGCTATTCCTTGTCTTCTATATTGTGAATTTACAGCAGTATGATAAATATATCCCCTTCTGCCGTCATTGCCAACTATAATCGCTCCAACAATCTTATTTTCGATCTCAGCCACAAAGCAAGTATCCGGGTTTCTTTTTATAAACTTATCAATGCCATCTCTGGAATCATCTAAGTTATTTAATCCCATTCCAGCGCATGACATCCAGAGAGCATACACTTCATCGTAATCATCAATTATCATTTTTCTTATATTCATCTTGTCCTCCTCAACGACTTAGCTATTTTAATAATTAAATCAATTTTTGATAAAGTTCAAATTTATCCAACCCATACTCGCTGTACCCTAAATCTATAGTATCTATATATTGAAACCCGTATTTCTTATAAAGAGAGATAGCAGGAATGTTTTTTTCATATACATCCAAACGAATCGCCTTCATATGCTGTTCCTCGCTGTGCCTAATAATAAATTCCATAAGTCTTTTGCCAACGCCTTTTTTCCAACCGGGATAATTGGTATGAGCCGCCAAATAATCATTTAACTCATCGTATAAACATTCTAATTCTTCGAT
>JAUNGJ010000022.1:4717-43036 GCA_030524585.1 Eubacteriales bacterium
TTAACTGTTCCTTTCACAATTTCTATTTTAATCCCCCCATTACTGTATAGTCTCCATCACAACTTCTAAATCTCTCTCTTTGCTTTATTCTCAATAAGCTATCATTTTCCACTATATTAATTTACATATTTCTAGTAAACTCTGAAAAGTTCACCATGAATATCATCTTTTTCAGAATATGTACAAAACAAAATGAGTCCATCCCCATTCCCGGTATATAAAGCCATAAATCATATAGCCTATCTATCCATATCTGGATATTTTTAACTCATAAAGATACCTCTCTCTTAATATTCTGCCTCCGGCCAAATCCCTTAGTCAGACTTTTGTTACTGTTTCTTCCAGCGGTAGTCTTGAGAAGTGCTTTGGCCCGGGTCTGCTTTCCTCTGCCGGATATCCCAGGTCAAGCATACATACCGGAACAAGGTTTTCGGGCAGTTCAAAGGTATCAATGACGTCCTGGGTATGATAGCCTCTTACCCACAATGTACCGATTCCCAGCTCGGTTGCTTCCATCATCATGGTCGTTGCCACAATACACGCATTCATTTCTCCTGCATCAAATTCATCTCCATATTTATCAGCTTTCCAGCTGACAGTTTTATCGTAACAAATCAATAAAACCACAGGTGCATGGAATGTATACCTGCATATATTTCTCACTTTTGCCAAAGCTTCCGGACTCTTCAGCACATATATCCTCTGGGGCTGTTCATTTACTGCTGTCGGCGCAAGTCTTCCGGCTTCAAGTATTTGATTTAATTTTTCTTCTTCAATCGGTTTGTCCGCATAATTTCTTACAGAATAGCGCTGCTTCACTAAATTAAAAAAATCCATCTTTATCTTCCTCTTTTTTATGGCGCAACTCGCCTGCCATCCGACGGTTATACCTGTGACGTATGCAAGTGGTTGTGATTTTCCAGTTTATGATGTGTGTGCTCATGATTCTCCGTATGCTGATCATGAATGTGCAAATGGCTGTGTACGTGGGTATGCTCATGGGTATGAACCAGATCTCCGTGGCTGTGCTCATGGGTATGGGTATGCGCATGTTCATGAGTATGCTGCAGCTGAATCGAATCTTTAATCATCATTACGGTACTGATCACCATAATGATAAACGCAATGTAAAACTGCCAGGCCGGTCGTTCCCCGAGAAGGATCATACTAAATGCCACCCCCAGAAATGGCGCGATGGAATAGTACGCGCTTGTTTTTGCCGCCCCCAGATCCTTTTGCGCCATAATATAGAAATTAATACTTAATCCGTAGGCAACAAAGCCAAGGAGCATTACTGCAAGTACCCATTGTGCTGCCGGAATATTCTCGCCCAAGACCAATGCTACCAGAATACTTCCGGCGCCGGAAAAACATCCCTTAATTATGACGATTTCTTCCGAGCTCTTATTGCTGATCATTTTCGTGCAGTTATTTTCAAGTCCCCAGCAGGTGCAGGCGCCTAATACAAACAGCGAACCTTCGTTAAAGATAAATGCTCCTTCACCCTCAAAGCTTAAAATAACACTTGCAACCGTTACCAGACTAATGGCAATCCATAATTTTTTTGATATTACTTCTTTGAAAATGACAAATGCAATCAATGAAGTTGCAACAATTTCAAAATTGTTCAGCAGGGATACATTGGCCGAATTGGTTCTCGCAATTCCAAACATCAAAAGAATCGGCGCCGCAATATCCAGAATCACCATCCAGACCGTATAGGGCAGTTCCTTTCTGGTCAGCCGTTCTTTCTTTTTATCTCTCCCAAATGCCCTGCCTGCCAATCCATACAGAATCATGCCGACGCCTGCCCCAAGATATAGGAATCCGGCCATCATCGTGGCGTCTACATATTCCAGCAGATACTTTGATATTGGGATATTGACCGCATATAAGGCTGCTGCCAGAATTGCGAAAAAAGTTGCTGCATGCTTCATTTTCATACCAATCACTTCTCCGTCCATGATTCAAACATTCATATGCTCTCACTTCATTTATATTTTACACATTGTTATTCCTATCTTCAAGCTTTACACTGGGAAATCATACTTCGAAAAAAAGACCGTACGTATGGAAAAATTAATAGATACATGTTAAAGTAAGCTTAACGTTTTAGGGATACAGGAAAGGAATATCACCATGCCAGAATTACCAGAAGTAGAAACTGTCAGGAAAATATTGGAACCACAGCTTGCAGGAAGAACCATCGTCAGATTGACTTTAAACAGACCGGATATTATTGACCATCCCTCCGCGGAAATTTTTTCTGAGAGGATAACCGGAATGCAGATTGCAGGAATGGGAAGACGCGGCAAATTTCTCTCCCTGAAGCTTGCCAATCAGGACCGGCTTATCCTTCATTTGCGTATGACCGGTCAACTGCTGGTTACACTGCCTGATGATCCTGTGGAAAAGCATACCCATATCATCTTCCATTTGGACGACGGGAAAGAACTTCGTTTTACCGATCCCCGGCGTTTCGGACGTTTCTGGCTGCTTTCCAATGGGGAGGAAGACATCTATAGCGGCATCCATAAGCTTGGAATCGAGCCCTTTGATTCCCGCCTGACAGCAGACTGGCTCCAGCGGCAGATCGGCAGGAGAAAGAAGTCCATCAAAGAATGCTTATTAGAGCAGAAGACCGTTGCCGGCATCGGAAATATTTACGGAGATGAAATTTTGTTTGAGGCCAGAATATGCCCTGCCCGTCCGGCCTGCTCCTTAACCGGCGAAGAATGGAGCCGTCTTGCCGCCGCTATTCCTTCTATTCTCCAAAAAGGAATCCGGGCTAACCGCATGACGCCGGAGGAATACCTGGCAGGCAGAGGAAAGGCATACCGAAAGGAACCATTTTTCAGAATTTACGGGCATGAAGGAGACCCTTGCCCCTGCTGCCGAACCAGTCTTACAAGAATCGTTCTTTCCGGCAGAAGCAGCTTCTATTGCCCGGAATGTCAAAAGCGGAACCCGGCAATTGACGGTTGCGAAAGTTCCAATTCCGGTTGATAGACTAACCTCAACGCATTTGATAAAGTTAATCTAAAGGAGGGTCAAGATATGAGATTAGTGAAACTGTGGGAAGCGGATTTGAAAAAAGCATATGAATTGCAGTGTTCATTTGAAGAAAATGAGCATGGTTTTGTCAATAGTGCATATGGTTATACTTATTCTCAGTTTATTTATTATGTGGAAAAATGCCGGGCATATTCAATGGGCGCTGATCTTCCCGAGGGATATGTACCCTGTACGGTATTTGTCTTGGCGGATGATGAAGGGCAGTATGTAGGGATATTTAATTTAAGACATTGTTTGAATGATTTTCTGGCAAATGGACCGGGCCATATTGGATATGGAATATCTCCGGATTTTCGGAAAAGAGGGTACGCGACAAAAGGATTGGCTCTGGTATTACAGGAAGCGAAAAATATGGGAATTGACGAAGTGTATTTGTCCGTACATAAAGATAATACGGGAAGCTTGAAGGTCCAGCAAAAGAATGGCGCAGTGATTCATCATGAGGGTGACAGGGAATATTATACAAGGATTAAATTGTAATGGACGGCGGATTTTAAGACGATTTTTATAAAAGGAGAACTATTATGACACAGAAAGAACGTATGGAAGCGGGGCTTGTCTATGACCCGATTGATAAAGAAATTATAGATGATCAGGCACAAAGGCTTGAACTAATGTATGAATTTAATGCATCACGTCCAAGTGAAATTGAAAAGCGAACTGAACTGCTGAACAGGATGCTTGGGAAAATAGGCAAAGAATGTTATATTGAACCGCCTTTCAGAGCTAACTGGGCGGGAAAAAACCTGTATCTTGGCGACAATGTCTATGTAAACTTCAATCTGACTATTGTAGATGATGCAGATATTTTTATCGGAAACAGGGTTATGATAGGGCCAAATGTAACGATTGCGACAGCTAATCACCCAATCTCTCCTGAACTTCGGGCACGCTCGCTTCAATATAATAAAAGCGTGAGTATCGGGAACAATGTCTGGATAGGAGCGGGCGCGATCATTGTTCCGGGAATCACAATAGGCGATAATTCGGTGATCGGAGCAGGAAGCGTTGTCACGAAAGATATTCCTGCCAATGTAGTTGCGGTGGGAAATCCTTGCAAAATCCTCCGTGAGATCGGGGAACAGGACGAGATATATTTCTATAAAAATGAGAAAATAGATTGGGAAAACTTGGGAAGATAAATCTCTATTTTTGAGCGCTTTAATATGCGAGAAGGATAGTAGGGGCAGCAAAACCGCCGCCATGGTGGAGACCGTTTCCATGTGTGCACAGCCCTTGGGCAATGCATTATACGGCGTTCTGTTTGAGATCTGTAAAGGGTTTGAATATGCTGTTGTTTTATTTTCGGGCATTGTGTCGTTTATGATCGCTCTTAGCACAAGAACTATTTTCAGCAGATTTTCCGCTGACACGAAAAACGGGGGCGCGCCTATCCCTTCGGAATAGTCTGCCCCCTGTTAACGGCTCAGTTTTTATCATCTTCTGCAGGCTTTACAGCCTTTTATAATAAATTTTCCATGCTCTTCAGGCTGATTGCCAGCGTTGATGTGTTATGCAGCAATGCCGAAGTGGTAGGCTGGATCACTCCGCTTACCCCCAAAGCAATTAATCCGGCGTTGATTCCCACAATCATACGGTAATTCCCATGAATCCGCTTCATCAGACCATTGCTGATATTCTTTAACGTGACGATCTGATATAGATTATCTGCCCCAACTGTGATATCCGCAATCTCGCGGGCAATCTCAGCGCCGTCACTGATGGCAATTCCCACGTCTGCCGCGGACAGTGCCGGAGAGTCATTGACTCCGTCACCGATCATGATGACTTTTCTTCCGGCTGCTTTTTCTTTCTCAACGAACCGCGCTTTGTCCTCCGGAAGAACCTCGGAATAGTATTCATCCACTCCCACCTTACCTGCAATGGCGCGGGCCGTCCGCTCGCTGTCTCCGGTCATCATAACCACCTTACTGATTCCTGCCTTCTTTAACGCACGGACTACGTCCGCCGCCTCTTCCCGCAGAGGATCTTCAACACAGATAACTGCGGCAAGTGTACTTTCAATTGCCATATACAGATGGGAATACCCTGCCGGAAGCGCATCAAAGCTTCCCTGCATTCCCTCCGGTACCTGGCACTTCTCATCCTCGAATACAAAATGATAGCTTCCGATAATCACTTTCTTATCTTCGATGGTAGAGGATATTCCATGTGCAACCATGTATTCTACCCGGGAATGCATCTCATCATGACCAAGTCCTTTTATCCTCGCCGCATCTACCACCGCTTTTGCCATGGAATGCGGAAAATGTTCTTCCAGACATGCCGCAATGCGCAGCAGCTCATCCGGATCTTCTCCGTTAAAAGACACCACATCCACAACCGTAGGGCTTGCCTTGGTCAATGTGCCTGTCTTATCAAAGACAATGGTATCCGCTTCCGCAACGGCTTCCAGATACTTACCGCCTTTTACCGTCAGGCTGTGGACGCTTGCCTCCCGGATTGCGGACAGTACGGCAACCGGCATCGCCAGCTTTAAAGCGCAGGAAAAATCTACCATCAAAACCGCCAGCGCCTTTGTCGTATTTCTGGTTACCAGCCAGGTAAGACCTGTTCCTGCAAAGGTATAAGGTACCAGACGGTCCGCCAGATGTTCTGCCTTGCTTTCCAGCGAGGATTTAAGCTTCTCCGACTCCTCGATCATAGTCACGATCTTATCATACCTGCCGGAGCCGCCCACTTCTTTGACACAGATGGTCAGCTCCCCTTCTTCTAATACGGTTCCTGCATAGACGTAACCGTCGCGGCGTTTGTGAACCGGAAGGGATTCTCCGGTGAGAGACGCCTGATTTACCATGGCGTCTCCATCTATGACAACTCCGTCAAACGGAATCACATTTCCCATATGTACGACTACCTCATCGCCAACCAGAATATCGGAGGCTTGAACCAGAATTTCCTGCCCGTCCTGCACTCTCCATACCTTGCTGACGTTCAGCGACATGCTTCTGGCAAGATCATCCACCGATTTCTTATGCGTCCATTCCTCAAGGATCTCACCGATCCCCAACAGAAACATCACGGAGCTGGCAGTATCAAAGTCTCTCCGCAGCAGCGACACCCCAATGGCTGTGGCGTCCAGCACTGGAACCTCCAGCTTTCTGCCGGCCAGTGTCCGAATCCCCTGCCAGAGATACTTTACGGATTTCACCACCGCAATGGCTGCCTGTACGGAATAAGGGAGAAACAGCTTGCTTCCCGCCCTCAGTACAACGCTGTTGATAAGTTTTTCTTTATAATACTCATTCAATTCTCTTCCGGAATTCTGCAGATAGGACTCCGGCACATCAGCGCTGCCGTATCTGAAGCTGCGCAGCAGATGAATCAGGGTTTCCCGCTGGCCGGTATAGCTGATGGAAATATCCTGTGTCCGCTCACGTACCTTGACCGACGTGATATACGGCTGTATGCCCAGATAGTATTGGAGCTTATCAGCCTCTCTAAAAGACATTCCATCCTGCAGCACATGAACACGGATACGCCCTTTCATTTCATGTTTAATGACAAATCTCATTATTCATTCGCTTCCTCATCCACAAAAGGCTCGGCGTCCTCATAGACTTCTGTCTCTGCCGCTCTCTCCTCGTTAATCTGCTTTGCTTCTTCGTAAATATCTTCTGCATTCTCCTGAATGGTCGTTGCTGTCTTCATGACGCACTCTTTCGCACGCAGAACCGCCGCCGTGCAGTTGGTATACAGCTTCTTAGCATCCTTGCTGGACAAAATCTTGATCCCTGCTGTGCCAAACAAAACACCTGCTGCAAAAATTCCTGTCTTCTTTGCATTAAAGTTAAAATCTACCATAATTACTTCCTCCTTGTACTATTTGTGTTCGTATCCTGTGTAGATAGTTAAAATAAAGCATATTACTGTGGCCCATGCCCAAAATTTGTGATTTTTCATCTGCGCACCTCCCAAATATCTTTCATATGTTTCATATCATTGTAACTTTATTTCTTCTTCATTCCAATGTTTTTGTGGTTATTGATAATTTTTATCCATAAAATCCTACAGAATTTTCTTTTTACGCAGTTCGCTCCGTGTTGCCAGCACTGCATAAACAGCAGCTGCTACCTCTGATATCCAGAAAGCATACCAGGCATACTCTATGCCAAACCATTTTGAGAACAGATAGATAATCGGTACCAGCAGCACAAATTGTCTGAGTGCTGTCCCCAGCATGTTCACGATCCCATTTCCAAGACCGGAAACCAGATATCCCAGCACCATCGTGACAGAGGCAAATGCAAAAGTGCCGCAGATAATCCGCAGAGCCGGAACTCCAAGGGAAAGCATTTCCTCACCTGCCGAAAAAATACTGAGCAATGGCGCCGGAATAATAAAGAAAACAACACTGGCCGCCAAAGCAATTCCAACTGCGATCGGAACCACTGTCTTCAAAAGCTCCATAATTCTTTCATTCTTTTTTGCGCCAAAATTGTAACCGGCAATCGGAATTGCCGCCTGACCCACCCCGTTCATCGGCATAAACAGAAAACTCTGCAATTTATAATACACGCCAAAAAAGGCTACTGCCGTCGGCGAGAAGCCGATCAAAATCCCATTAACTGCCGTTACCATGATACTTCCCAGCGCCTGTGTAATAATTGTAGGCAGACCAACCTTATAGATCTGCTGCAACACCTGGGGATTCAGATGATATTCCTGAAACTTCACCCGGACAATTGGATTTCGCACTGTATTCAGAATAACTGCTGTTATGGCAGCCACCCATTGCCCGATTACCGTAGCGATAGCTGCCCCCTTGATTCCCAGCGCCGGCATTCCAAGGAGCCCGAAAATCAAGATTGGATCCAGAATCGTATTGGTCACTGCCCCGGCAATCAGCGACATCATGCTGTCGAAGGTATTTCCTACAGATTGCAGGAATCTCTGAAACATTGTTCCTACAAAGGTTCCTGCACAGAATAGCATACAGATGAACAAATATTGCCGGCAATAGCCTCCGATTACTTCATCCTTTGTAAACATTTTTACAAACCACCCTGAACAGAATATTCCAAGCATCATAAATACCACGGTTCCAATCAATGACAGAATTACTCCCGTCGCCGCAGTATTCTCTGTAATCTCATATTTCTTTGCGCCAACACTGTGAGACAAAAGTGCATTAATTCCCACACTGGTTCCTACCGAAACTGCGATCATGAGCAACTGAACCGGATAAGCCAGTGAGGTTGCCGTCAGCGCCTCTTCTCCAATTCTTGCTACAAACACACTGTCCACAATATTGTATAAAGATTGTACTAACAGCGAAATCATAAGCGGCAATGACATATTAATGACCAGCTTAGGCATTGCCATCGTTCCCATTTTATTCTTCTGTTCCATAAATTCCTCCCATTTATTCATTAAAACAGCTCCCGCATGGCAACAAAAAAATGTGCAAGCCTTCGTCATAAGGTTTGCACATTTACTTTGTAAACGGTCGCGTCCATCTATTCCATTCTATATGATTTTATTTCTTTTTTCAAACTCTTTTTTTAAATATTATACCAAATCATGATTCCGAATCAATTCCAGGAGCTGTGTCACATTCTTTTTGCCAAAGATTGGTTTCCCGTCATTGATCACAAGGCAGGGAACACTCATGACCTGATACTTTTCCTTCCGTTCCGGAAAGTGATTCAGATCATAGACTTCTGCCCTCACAGAAGGATTGGCCGCGGCAATCCTCTGAGCTGCCGTAACAAGCTCGGGACACATGGTGCAGGAAAGAGATACCATGATCTGCATTTCAGTCTTCTTATCAATAGCTGCAATCTGTTTTTCCACCTCTGCATCCACCGCCTGTCCCGGTCCGGCTGCATTATAAAGTCCAAGCACAAAGGAAGTAAATTCATGTCCGCCTGGGACACCATGGAAAGCCAAACCAGTATCCGTTCCATCCTGAAGACAAACTCTTACGCAAGGGCGTTCCGCTTCCTCTGCATCATTTGTAATCTCTACCTTCAGTTTATCTGTCAACCTCGCCAGCTCTTCCATATACGAGCGAAGCTCTCCTGAGACAGCTCTGTCATCCAATGAGACCCTAAGCACCAGATTCTTTTCCATTCTCGCAAAAACGGAAGTAAGCTGCTGTACGATTTCCGGTGAGAAGAGCTGAACATTTGTACTGGAAGTATTTGAATTCTTCTGGGATGCATCTTTGGATGTCCGATCCGAAATTATGTTAGATACGCTCTTTACCTCCGGCTTCTTTCCGGTTTCCTTCTGCATTCCGGCCGCGTAGCGTTCCAGTTCCGTAGCTGCCAGTGCTCCGTCTCCTACTGCTGTCACCACCTGCCGCAGACTCTTAATACACACATCTCCTGCCGCATACAGGCCATCTGCACTGGTCTTCTGGCTCCGGTCTGTGACCACATATCCCTGCTCATTTAGCTTAGCGATTCCTTTTACCAGTTCTGTAGCAGGCTCATACCCTGCAAAGACAAAGACGCCCAGATTTTCTCCCTCCGGAGCCTTATGGCAAGTCTCTTCTCCGGTGATTTTATTTCGGTAACATATTTCCCGGAGCGCTGAATCTCCAGCCACACGCACTACTTCCGTGTTCGTCAGCACCGTAATCTTTTCATGATTCCTCGCCTGCTCCGCTGTTGCCTTCGCACATTTAAAGTCCTCTCCCCGAATCAGAATGGTTACATGTTTTGCATATTTTGTGAGGAATACGCCTTCTTCTGCCGCAGCAAATCCACCGCCCACAACGAAGACCTCTTTTCCTGTAAAAAACTCTCCGTCACAGGTAGCACAGTAGGCAACTCCATGTCCACGAAATTCCTCTTCACCTTCAAAGCCCACCATTCGCGGATGCGCTCCGGTGGCCAGAAGTACGCCGAAGCAGGACAGCACTCCCCGTCCGGTGTGGACCTTCTTAATATCTCCGTTAAGCTCCAGCCTAATCACCTCTGTCAGCAGGAACTCCGCGCCAAAGCTTTCCGCCTGCTTCCGCATTGTTTCCGTCAGCTCACTTCCGCTGGTTCGTGCCACACCTGGATAGTTTACCACCTCTGAGGTAATAGTAATCTGTCCCCCAAACTGCTCCTTCTCTACAACTACTACCCGGTACCTGGCACGGGCGAGATAAAGCGCGGCGGTAAGCCCGGCAGGACCTCCACCTATAACAACTACATCATATAAATTATCCATCGTCTCTCCTTCTCTCTGATATATTTACCCACTGTTGAAAAACGGCGCTGCCCATCTGAGCTTCTCTCACGAGGGCACCGCCGCATTCACAGAATTTTATAACTGTCCTACCAAATCAAGGCTTGGCTTTAATGTCTCCGCTCCTGGCTGCCATTTTGCCGGGCATACCTCATCACCGTGCTCATGCACGAATTGAAGCGCCTGAACCTTGCGGAACAATTCATCTGCATTTCTTCCTACATTTCCTGCATTCACTTCATAAGCTACGATCCTGCCTTCCGGATTCACCACAAAGGTTCCTCTTTCTGCCAGGCCGTCAGACTCAATCAGAACATCAAAATCCTTCGCGAGAGCATGAGTAGGATCTGCCAGCATCGGATACTGAATCTTCTGAATACGTTCGGACGCATCATGCCATGCCTTATGTACGAAATGCGTATCGCAGGACACAGAGTATACTTCACAGCCGATGCTCTTAAACTCCTCATATTTATTAGCAAGATCCTCCAACTCAGTGGGACAGATAAATGTAAAATCTGCCGGATAGAAGAAAAATACACTCCACTTGCCGATGATATCTGCTTTTGTTACTGTTTTAAACGCATGATCCTGAAATGCCTGTACGGAAAATTCGCTTACTTCCTTGTTGATTAACGACATATAAATTCCTCCTGTCTATTGTTTTTTTGCTGCTCTGCTATCGTTTTACATTAAAAGCGCCCATGCCCGGATAAACCGCGCTGTCCCCCAATTCTTCCTCAATACGCAGAAGCTGATTGTATTTTGCCACACGCTCCGTACGGCTTGGCGCTCC
Organism: Eubacteriales bacterium; assembly: GCA_030524585.1. Classification (GTDB taxonomy): domain Bacteria; phylum Bacillota; class Clostridia; order Lachnospirales; family Lachnospiraceae; genus Claveliimonas. Next base: position 15,795 of record JAUNGJ010000022.1, read on the forward strand.
TGTCTTAATCTGACATGTATTCAGTGCAACAGCCAGATCCGCGATTGTGGTATCCTCTGTCTCACCGGAACGGTGGGAAGAAACTGCGGTGTATCCAGCCTTGTGAGCCATCTTGATCGCTTCCAGAGTCTCTGAAACAGAACCGATCTGATTCAGCTTGATCAGGATTGAATTTCCGCAGCCAAGCTCGATTCCTTTGCCCAGACGCTCTGTGTTAGTTACAAATAAGTCATCGCCTACAAGCTGTACCTTATCTCCAAGCTCTTTGGTAAGAAGCTGCCATCCTTCCCAGTCTTCTTCATCCAGTGCATCCTCGATGGAGATGATCGGATATTTCTCAACCAGCTGTTTCCAGTGATCGATCAATGTCTCAGATGTAAATTTGGTACCTGCCTTTGGAAGAATATATTCGCCCTTCTTCTCGCCCTTCCACTCGCTGGAAGCTGCGTCCATGGCAAGCATAAAGTCTTTTCCAGGCTCATATCCGGCCTTCTCAATTGCCTTCAGAATATACTGAATTGCTTCCTCATCACTGGCAAGATTCGGTGCGAAACCGCCCTCGTCGCCAACAGAAGTAGCAAGTCCCTCTGATTTCAGAATCGCTGCCAGGGCGTGGAACACTTCTGCGCACCAGCGAAGAGCTTCCTTAAAGCTTGGCGCTCCTACCGGCATGATCATGAATTCCTGTACGTCCACCGTATTTGCTGCATGTGCTCCGCCATTCAGAATATTCATCATCGGCACTGGTAAGCGGTTGCCGGAAATTCCTCCCAGGAATCGGTACAGCGGCATATCCAGTGCGATGGAAGCTGCACGGGCTGCTGCAATGGAAACTGCCAGAATTGCATTTGCTCCAAGATTTGATTTATCCTTCGTTCCATCGGCATCAATCATCGCTTTATCTACTGCATAAATATCAGAAGCTTCCAATCCAACGATTGCCTGTCTGATCTTCGTATTAATATTCTCAACGGCTTTTGTTACACCTTTTCCGAGATATCTTCCTTTATCTCCATCACGTAGCTCCAATGCTTCGAACTCACCTGTGGATGCCCCGCTTGGCGCTGCGCCCCTTCCTACTGTTCCGTCTGCAAGCACAACTTCTGCTTCTACGGTCGGATTACCTCTGGAATCCATAATCTCTCTTCCAATTACCTTTTCGATTTCTAAATAGCTCATTTTAAAAGGCTCCTTTCATTTTTCTCAGGAGAACACCTCGCCGGAATCAGCAGTTTTCCGGCGGAAATGAATCATATTATATCGGAGTCTCCTGATTTATTCACATGATAGTTAGTTTAATCTAACCATTATTATGGTAGCAAACCATAATAGAAAAGTCAAAATGTATTTGAAAGCTGATAAATTTTCTCTTTTTCAGCCAGCATTACAAAAGCTAATACCAACTTAACAAACTTTAAGTAGACTTTTTTTTCATCAGTGGTATGATTCATATGTTGACTTTTTTAATGTTGACATTTTACAAAAAGATGAAGCTTGTGAGGTTTATTTATGGATTACAAAAGAATTGTTCAGGGAATCCTTGATATTGGAGAGGCAATGCTAAGAAGCGGCGCTGAAAATTTCAGATTGGAAGACAGCCTTTACAGAATGTGCAGAAGTTATGGGTTCATACGAAGTGATGTATTCATTATTCCAAGCAACATTCAGATAACGGTAGAAACACCGGAGGGAGAGATTCTCACCCAGATCCGCCATATTGAAACCACCGATATTGATTTTGACCGCTTAGATTATCTGAATAATCTGTCACGGTATGTCTGTAATAACCAGCCGGATGAAAAGACTCTGCATACGAAATATCTGGAGGTTATGAACCGTAAAAGACAGCATCCGGCTGCCAAATATTTTGCAGGTATTATGGGCGGAACCGGTTTTGCGGTTTTCTTTGGATGCAATTTTATGGATGCAATTGTTGCAGCAATCGTTTCCCTGATGATAGTTGTTGCCGGAAACTGGCTGGGCAAAAGAGAGAAGAATCTTATGATATACAATATGATCCTGTCTTTTATGTCAGAAGTCATTATTATCGAACTGGTAAGACTTGGCATCGGAAGCCATACGGACCGAATTATGATCGGAATAGTTATGCTCCTGATCAGTGCACTGGGAACGACCAATGGAATCCGTGATCTTCTGCAGCGGGACTTTATATCCGGATTCCTGAATATTATGAATTCTCTTCTTGGCGCGGCAGGAATCGCATCCGGAATTGCCCTTGCCATGCTGCTGCTGGATGGCGTATCCTCCGAAGGCTTTATTCTGAATCACAGTATTCCGATTCAGCTTATTTCCTGTACGATCGCATGTACCGGCTTTGCGCTGTGGTTTAAAATCAGAGGCAGACAGGTATTGTACTCCAGCGTCGGTGCATTCTTTACCTGGGGAATCTATCTCCTGGTATTTTATTATAGTCCGAGCAATTTTCTGGCAACACTGGCGGCCTCTGTCTTCGTTGGTTTTTATGCATTTATCATGTCCAGAATTAACAAGGCTCCCTCTACCATCTTTCTTACAGCTTCTGTGTTCCCTCTGATACCGGGACCAAATCTGTATTATATGATGTATGGATGTGTCAGCCAGAACAGTGAATTGGCATTCTCCGAAACGATGATTCTGTTTGAGACCTGCCTGGCTATCGCCTTTGGATTCATCATCGTAGATGTGATATCCAGATGTATCATGGACGCATTAAAAAAAGATTATCATATCAGCAAGAACACTTTTTTACATAATAATTCAGTATTCCGCCAATTACGATAATTGCCAAAGCTACACACAGTACCCTTTTCGCCGCCTCCTGCGGCAGCTCTGCTTTGCTTCCCACGGAATCCGCATAAAATATCAGCTGATAGCGGATTTCGATGGGACTTCCCATAGCAGTGGTATCTGCAATAACATTCATCGGTTCATCCCAGCAGAGAACCGGAATCTCAAATACGGAATTCATTCCTTCTTCGCTTTGGTTTAAGTATTTCACATCATCCACAATCATATAGTCATAATTGGCGCTGCTCCACTGGATACGGGCAATCGGCGTCCCATTCTCAACCCGAAGCTGAGTCGGCGATGTGACGGCTGCCTTGCCGCTGCCGCCGCTCATATCTACAGACACCGAATATTCTCCGTCCTCCATCGCCAGGGCATTTGCTCCCGGTGACAGTAAAACCACCGCTGCCAGCACTGTCAATCCCGTGATGATTTTCTTAACATATTTTCTTTTATAGCAAAAAAATCTGTTCATTTTATTACCCATCTGTCACATACCCTTTTTATAGATTCTGCTTCCGGTATACAAACCATAGTCCGATTACTGTGAAAACCGCTAAATAGACCAGAAGCGCTGCAATCCCAGCCGGATTCCAGTTCTCTCCATAGGCAATATTACGAACCATACTGCTGGTCTCCGACAGCGGCAGAATACCAATCACTTCACGGATTCCATGCGGCATATTCTCTGTAGAGAAAAAAGTATTGCAGAGAAAAGCCATCGGCATAATGAAATAGCTGGAAAACCTCGGTACGTCTGCATGATTTTTCGCCAGAAAGGACACTACCACTCCCAGCGCCGAAAATACCGCGCCATTTAAAAACAGCACCAGAAAAGAAAATCCGTTAAAAACCAGACCGGTATGAATCGGCCATACCAGCACCAGAATAATGCCGCCTGCATAAAGCCCCCTCACGGAGCCGGCAATGATCTGTCCGATCATAAACTGCCACAGCGGGGTTGGTGAAATCATAACCTGATCGAAAGCCTTTTCATATAACCTCTGAACATTCAGATTCTGTGCAATCGCATTGAAACTGCCATTCATAGTGGTAAGCGCCACAACACCTGGAATCAGATAATGCAGATAGGGTTTTCCGTGTGATACGGTCTGAATACCCAATCCGAAAACCAGAAGATACATCAGCGGCGCAATCATGGCCGACAGTGTAATCTTGTAGAAGTCTCTGCGAAATTCCACCCATTTTTCCCATAAAATCGTAATGATTCCCATTCTATCCACCTAACTCAATCTTTTTCCCGCCCGCTCTACGAACACATCCTCCAAAGTGGTGTCCCGCAGCTTAAAGCTGTGATCCGTCCGGTCTGCAAATGTCAGGGCATCCTTCTTCTGATGAAAATAATGCGTCACCATTCCGTTTGCCGTTGTTTCGTCAATGGCATAATTCCCAAGCTCCCTGATAAATCCATCCGGAGAATTGATTTCCTCTATCCTTCCGTGATTCATCATAGCCACTCTTTTGCACAAAGCCTCTGCCTCTTCCATATAATGTGTAGTCAAAAGAATTGTCAGCTTCTGTTCATTTAAACTTTTTAGCAGACTCCACATCTGTCTGCGTGACAGAGCATCCATTCCCGCTGTCGGTTCATCCAAAAGCAGAATCTCCGGCTCTGTCAGAAGCGCCCTGCACACCATCAATTTCCGTTTCATACCGCCGGACAGTTTGCGCACCGTCTTCTTCCGGTCATTGATCAGGCCACAGAATTCCAGCAGTTCCTCACTTTTTCTGCGAATCTCTTTCTTTGGCATATAGTAAAGCCTTCCCTGATATTCCATGATTTCATTCATGTTCATATCCTGCCGCATGGAATACTCCTGTGTAATAACACTGATTTTTCTTTTCAAATCCGCTCTGTTTCGGGTAAGCAGCTCTCCATCGATATAGATTTCCCCCTGTGTCGGAAGAAGGAGTGTAGACAGCATCCCGATAGTGGTCGTCTTACCTGCTCCATTCGGTCCAAGAAGTCCAAAAAATTCTCCTGTCTCAATGGTCATATTGACAGAGTCCACAGCTGTAAACTGTTCAAATTTCTTCGTCAGATTTCTTAACTCAATCATGTGATTGGACCTCTTTTGCAATAATCAAAGAATAATAGCCTGCGGAATCCGGTATCTCATCCACATGAAGGTACACCTCTTCCTTCTCGGTTCCGCAGTTTTCCACCATAACCGCATCACGCCCGCTTTTCTTTATCATTTCTTTGACCTGTTTCATCTTGCTTCCTGATTTCATCAAAACACAGGTTCCCTCCAAAGGCAGATCTTCCGTCAGATTATGCACTGCCGGGAAAATATGAATCTGCTCATTCCAGATCCCAAGAGGCAGATTGACTCTCGCCGCTGCTGCACAGAAGGAGGGCACTCCGCTGACCAGTTCAGTCAAAAATCCATCTGCTTCCACTATCTGCTGAATATAAGTAAAGGTAGAATAAACGGTAGAATCTCCCAGCGTGAGAAATACTACATTCTTTCCTTCTTTCAAATATACTTCTACGGTCTTTGCTCCTGCTCTGTGGTGCCTTCTCTGCTCTTCTTTGTCGTGGGTCATAGGCATATAAACGGGAAGCAGCTGCTTATCCGCAAGCTCCGGAACAACCCGGACTGCTATCCTGTATGCAACCGTCTCCTTTGGATCCGCCCCCGGCAACGCTATAATATCATTCTCTCTGATTAACCTGACCGCCTTTAATGTCATAAGCTCCGGATCTCCCGGGCCTACTCCAATTCCGTACAATATCCCCGTCATATACTGTCATCCTCATTTTCCTGTATTTTCTTTAGTAAAACCTCTGTCATTGCTTCTACTGTTGCCGAAGCAGCAACCACCGGCTCTTCTTTAAAGCACTCTCTGTAAGCATCTGCACAGACCTGCCCAATACAGACTCCGCAGGTCCTCTTTTCTTTCTGGTATCCCAGACTCCAAAAAGCCCTAACACCTCCCGCACTTCCAAACAGAAGAAAATCCAGCATTCCCTCCTGTCCCTCTCTGGGAGAAAAAATCGTGTCGTACACGTCAAATCTGTGACAGGGAATCTGCACCTCTGCCAACTTTTTGCTCAGCACATCCGTTCCCTGCCTGGAACAGAACAAAAACACTTCTTCTCCTCTTCTCCTCTGGAGGATTAATTCATCCGCCAGAGCCATAGAGGTATATTCCTGCGGACAGAGATCCGCCCTAAATCCATATTCCTTTAATTCCTTTCCGGTTGCTGCCCCAATAACTGCAAAGCTGCAGGATGCAAAGCCCCTATAGTCAACGCCTGCCTTCCTGCAATGATAAAAGAAATAACGGATTCCCTGCACACTTGTAAAGACGATCCACTTCCTCTTAGAATCCGTGATCTGCCCCCAGGGAATCATAGTCTTTAACTCTTCACAGCGCCCTCCCATCAGAGAAACAGTCTCTGCTCCCAATAACTGCAATTTTTCCCGAAGCTTTTCCTGAAAATCGTCCGTGCCTGTCAAACCGATTCTGGTACCCGAAAGAGGCAGATCAACCTGATTCTGCAAATCCAGTGCCACTACATCTCCAATCATGATAATTCCCGGCGTCGCAACGCCTTCTTCATTTGCCTTTTCCAGAATGTTTTCCAGAGTTCCTACAACCTTATAGGGCCTGGCCGTATTACCGCCGGAGAGAATTGCCGCCGGCGTATTTCCATTACGCCCTTTTTCTTTCAAAATATTTACAATCGTCTCCAGGCTCTGAAGTCCCATCAGAAAAATGAGAGTGCCCTCCAGGTTTGCAAACTGCTCCAGGTCCTTACGCAGCACATCTTCTTTGGTATGGGCCGTCATAATATGGATGCTTCTGCTGATTCCCCGGTGGGTCACCGGGATTCCCGCTTCCGCCGGAATTGCAAGGGCTGAACTGATTCCCGGCACTACCTTCCAGGGAATCTGATGGTCATTTAAATATTGAATTTCCTCGCCGCCCCTGCCAAATACAAAAGGATCTCCTCCCTTCAGACGGACCACCTTCTTATTCTGTCCTGCCAAACGAACCAGAAGTGCCTGAATATCCTCCTGTTTTGCTGAAGATTTATGGCTTCTCTTTCCAACATAAAATCTTTCTGCCTGTAAAGGTACTTCCTCCAGCAATCCGGCATCGATCAAATCATCATACACAACCGCATCACAGGACTTCAACAGTGCAAGTCCTTCCACTGTAATCCATTCTTTTCCCCCGCAGCCTGCGCCAACCAGGCAGACGCATCCCATCGGCTTCTTACTTTTCATACCTGCTTCTCTCCATACCTATCACTTGGTTCCGCTGTTCATCGCTTAAGGGCGCCCCTTCTTCCATACATAATTGGAAAAGTCTTTTCAGGCACCGGCTGCGCGCTTCCTCCGCTTCAATCTGTCCCTTTACAATGACACGCTGAGCATGCAGCCATTCCAGAATCTCTTCTATATTATTCGGTAAAATCTCTTCAATTTCTTCCTTCAGCCAGACAGCCGCCGAGGGGCTGGCACCCGATGTTGATACGCCAACAGACAGGTTTCCCTTTTTCACAAGCGCCGGAAAGATAAAGGTACAGTACTCCGGCTTATCCACTACATTTACAGGAATATTCTGCTCCCGGCACAACAGATAAATCTGTTCATTCTGCTTCTCATCGTCACTGGCAGCAATCACAAATTCTAAATTCGGTGTAATATCAAAATTATGAAATCTCCGTTTTACCAAAGTTACATCCATCTCACGAAATTCTGGTAAAAACTCCGGCGCAATTACCGTTAATCTCGGACCGTAAGGCAGCAGTTTCTCAGCCTTTCTAAGAGCCACTCTTCCTCCGCCGACGATCAGGCTGCTGGCCCCCTCTATTTCTTTAAAAAATGGAAAGTATGACATATCTTTTCTCTCCTTAGCTGTCAAGAATTAATTTTTGAAAAATAAACCGCAGCCGATTACAGACCGTCACTGCCAAAACACAAAGCAGCGCGTCCTCCACAATGGTCAAAAGACAGCAGTTAATCAAAACCAGCTTCCAGCCCACTGGCATATGAATTACATAGTTACTGATAAAATAAAAATAAAGGATACCAACACCATAGTAAGCAGTTAAACCTATGGCTGATGTCAGCAGCATCCAGAAATAGGAAGCCTTCGTCTTCTTCTCCATCATCATTCCCATAACAAACGCTGCCAGGGCAAATCCCAGCAGAAATCCGAAGGTCGGACGAAGCAGATAAGCCGGCCCGCCGCCGGAAGCAAATACCGGAACCCCTACAAGACCAATGATCAGATAGACGCAGACACTCATTGCTGCCCGTTTCTTTCCCAGCAGAAGTCCGGCAATCAGAACAAAGAACCACTGTAATGTAAAATGCATTGCATAAGGCTCTACCGGTATCTCAATCTTAATAAAAGCTCCGACCGCAATCAGCGCCGCAAAAAATCCACACAGAGTCAAATCTACCGCTCTGGTTCTCGTCTGTTCTTTCTCAGCTTTTACAGCCGTATTTTTATCATTCACTTTTGTCATACTCTACCTCTCCGCTCACTGATTCTGCCACTGCATTCTCAGTTTACCGGCGGCTTCCTCCGCAACAGCGATCGAATCCTTTCCAACCGCATCTGCAAATACAAGCCGCTCTCCGGTTTCCTCACCATACATAACCCTGAGACAAATCTCCTCGCCATCAATGATTCCAACAGCTCCCACCGGCACATGACATCCTCCGCCCATCAATGCCAGAAAATGTCTCTCTGCCGCAACCGCCCGCATAGAAGTCTCATCTCCGAATTCGTTAAGCAGTACCGCCACATCTTTTCTGTGTTCCGCAATCTCAACTGCAATCGCGCCCTGAGCCGGAGCCGGAACCATTTCATCAAAGTTCAGATACTGCGTAATCCTGTTCTTCATATTCAATCGATTCAATCCCGCCGCCGCAAGTACAATTCCGTCCAACCTCTGCTCTTCCATCTTGCGGATACGGGTCTCCACATTTCCACGAATATCAACAATCCTCAAATCCGGCCTAATTCTCAGAAGCTGGTATTTGCGCCGCAGGCTTCCGGTTCCGATGACTGCTCCGCCAGGCAGCTCCGCAAGAGACGGCCTGTCTCTCAGAATTAATACATCTCTCGGATCCTCCCGCTTCCATGTCCGGGTAAGCACCAATCCTTCCGGCAGTTCCGACGGCATATCCTTCATGCTGTGAACCGCCAGGTCAATGGTTCCGTCCAACAGGCGTTCTTCAATCTCCCTGATAAAGATTCCCTTTGCTTCTATCTTTTTTAGGGATACATCCATAAATTTATCTCCAGCCGTTTTAACGATAGCTAATTCAAAGTCATGTTCCGGGAATCTTTTCATTAATTTCTTCTGTACCGACTCTGCCTGCGCCAGCGCAAGTTTGGAGCCTCTTGTTCCGATCTTATATACCATTTTCTCCTCTTCTCAATCCATTAACTCTCCTATGACAAAAAACGTGTTCCCAAAAGAACACGCCCAATAAGGGCCTCGCAGACAGGAGGCCCCAACCTAAAATGTGTTCCCGGTTCCGGCAGTCACACTGTCATCTCCCGCGTATCTGACTTACCTTCCAATCTATAAAGTTTCACAGTGACCGACTCGCTGGGCATCTCACCCAATTCCGCGCTCCTTACTGAAAAGGCAGAGAATGACACTTATAAAATTTTAAATAAATTCTAACAAATAATTCACAAAAATACAACCACTATATACTCCACAATGGTATCGCGTTTATTTCATTACTTCCGAATAGACTGCATGTCTCTCCAATGCTTCTGACAGTTCACCCATACGGCTGACGTCGCCGATCAGGATAACGCCGCACAGACGGTTATTCAGGAAATACAGCTTCTGATACTGTTTCTTGCCCATATCCTTGAATTCAACCGTCTTATATACCAGACTCGGGTTCTTGCCCGCATCTCCGGCTGCAAACAGCGCCGTCTTCATTCCGTGGAAATTCAAGGCCGCCGGAACGGTTGTGTATTCCAGCTCATCTCCCACCGCATTCGCTCCGGCTACTTTGCCCTGCTCTACGGCCTGAGGCCAGATGGCATAGTTAATTCCTTCATACTGGGCGCAGTCGCCGCAGGCATAGATATCCTCTGCACTGGTCTCCATCTTGCTATTTACAACAACTGCTCTGTCGGTCTCGATACCGGCAGCCTTTGCCAAAGCTATATTGGCCCGTACGCCTGCTGATATAATAACCAGTTCTGCCGGAACCACGGTTCCGTCCGCCAGCTTGACGCCCGTAACATGTTCCTCTCCTTCAATCGATTCAATCTGCACTCCTGTCTGAATCCCAATCCCCTGACTCAAGCCGATCTTCTTAAGCACCTCTCCTGCCGCTTCGTCCAATTGACGTCCCATAAGAAGCGGGGCAAGCTCCAGAACGGTCACTTCACATCTGGCCTTTCTAAGCTCCCAGGCTGCCTCCAGACCAAGGACACCGCCGCCGATTACTGCCACATGCTTTACATCCGGCAAAAGCTCCATGATCTTCTGTGTGTCTGAAAGACGGCGGATCGCAATGACTTCCGGCTTGTCTGCTCCTGTGATTGGAGGAATAAAGCACTCGGAGCCTGCCGCGTAGATCAGCTTCGTATACTTTAACTTACTTCCGTCACTGATGGTAATTTCTTTATTTTCCGTATCAATGGCTGTCACTTCCCGGTCTAACAACTGAAGAATCTGGTTTTCTTCATACCAGGAAGCATCCTGCACTGCAATCTGGTCGCCATTCAGGCCGGCCATAATGGATTTGGTCAGCATTGGACGGTTATAGGTACTGTAAGCTTCATTGGAAATCATGATCACAGATCCGGTCTTATCCCGCTCCCGGATCGCCTTTGCCGCATTAAGTCCTGCTGCTCCATTTCCAACGATAACGTAGAAATTCTTCGTATTATTGGTATACTGGTTTTCTTCCACTTCCACCGGAACAAAATTCTCTTTTCCAACGCCACAGACCGGACAGATCTCCAGAGACGAGTCGAAAATCTCTCCGCAGACGAGACATTTCACCAGCTGGCTCCTGCCGGAAGGTTTCTTCTTGGGATTTTCCTTCTTCTGAAGAATACAGCCAAAATTATATCCGTAATCATAAGCATCGATCAGGTTATTCTCACCGGGTTTAAAACGTACCCGCAGGCCATCCACCACATTCATCCGAAGCTGTTTTAAGCGCTCAATAATATGAGTAACACCTTCTCCGCTCCATCCGTAGCTTCCGAAGGCGCTGGCAAGCTTCCCGCCGTGGGTCCCTGCAAAAATAGAGGTAGTAAGATCCCAGATTGGTTTTAGGGCCTCCCCCACAATCGTAGGCGTTCCAAACAAAATACCATCTGCAAATCCCAGCTCTTCCAGAACCTTTGCCTGATCCGCCGTTACCATATCATAGCAGCGTACGTCAACATCTCCGCTGTCTTTGATGCCTTCCGCAATCTTCTCGGCGAGCTGAGCCGTATAACCATATGCGCTTACATAAGGAATCACCACCGTCTTCCTCGGATTTGGATTTACCACGGTACACCATTCCTCATAGGTATCCAGTATAAAATCGATTCTATCATCCAGAACCGGGCCGTGGCCGGGGCAGATCATCGACAGATTCAGTCCCCGTACCCGCGCAAGGGCCTTCAGCATAAATGGCTTAAAGGGACCGATAATACAGTCAAAATAATATTTCGTAGCCCGCATATATCCTTCATGGTCGGTCACTTTACTTACCAGCACATCATGAAATCCATAATGAGAACCAAAGGAATCACAGGTAACAAGAATCTGCTCCTCCTCAATGTACGTATACATGGTATCCGGCCAGTGAAGGTTCGGAACCACCATGAACCTCAGCGTCTTATCCCCAATCTTCATCCGTTCATTGTCCTTTACGGAAATCGCGGTAAACTCTCCGTTTACGATCTCTTTCAGGAAACCGACGGCACATCCCGTGGCAATAATCTTGAGTCCCGGATTTAATTCCAGGAGCTTTTCCACACTTCCTGCATGATCCGGCTCCGTATGATTTACCACAAGATAGTCAATCTTTGTTACATCGGTAATCTCTTTTAACTTCTCCAGATAATCTTCCCAGAACTTCTCCTTCGCCGTCTCAAATAGAATCGTCTTATCTTCGGCTTTCATCACATAGGAATTGTAAGTAGTACCGAACTCCGTGTACATAATAATGTCAAAGACCCTCAGCGAATCATCCACAATGCCTGTCCAGTAAAAATCCTCTCTTAGCTTTAATGATTTCATACATCCTCCTTTTCATGTTACTCTTGCTTTACAATGCTTACCTGTTATAAAATTTGTTCTATAAATTTATTATATTCAATTTACAGGAAAAATACAGTAATATTTACTTCGAAATGACAAATTTTACAGCTATTTTATCATTTGCTGACAGAATGAAACCGACAAAGGAGAAATGTAATGAAGCAATCACAGAATAAACATGCTTTTCAAGCCGCTTTCCCCCGCACTCTTCCTGTTATGGCGGGATATCTGGTGCTTGGGTTCGGCTTTGGTCTGCTGCTGCAAAGCAAAGGCTACAGCTTTCTATGGGCAGTTTTTATGTCCCTGGCCATCTACGGCGGAAGTATGCAGTATGTTACCGTGGATCTGCTGGCAGGGGGAGCCGGACTATTAACCGCAGGTATCATGACGCTTATGATCCATGCAAGACATCTGTTCTATGGCCTGTCCATGCTCAGAAAATACCAGGATACCGGTAAAGTAAAGCCCTATTTAATTTACACACTGTCTGATGAAACTTACAGCCTCGTATGTACCAGTGAAGTTCCCGACGGTATAAACAAAGGCGTCTTTTATTTCTGGATCTCTTTTCTGGATCAGATGTACTGGGTAGCCGGCAGCGCACTTGGCGGAATCTTCGGGCAGATCGTCACAGTAAACACCACCGGAGTGGATTTTGCCATGACCGCGCTGTTTATCGTTATTCTAACTGACAATTTACTAAAATCCGCCAGCCGGATCCCCGCGCTGGCCGGGGTGCTGATTTCGCTTGCCTGCCTCCTGATATTTGGTGCGGATAACTTTTTGATTCCTTCAATGATTGGAATTTCCGCCATTTTAATGATACTTCGTCCTGTTTTGGACAAAAGAAAGGAGGCTGAAGCATCATGAATACGCTTTACAGCCTCCTGCTAATCGGAGTTATTTCACTGGTCACCATAGCCACCCGTTTCCTTCCCTTTCTGATATTTCGGGATGACAGGAAAACGCCGAAGGCGCTGGAATACTTAGGCAGCGTCCTCCCCGGTGCGATCATGGGAATGCTGGTAGTCTACTGTTTCCGGTCAACCACAGTGACCGCCTGGCCTTTCGGTCTGCCTGAGCTGCTGGCTGCAATCACTGTGGTGGTCTTGTATCTGTGGAAGCGGAACACTTTAGTTTCCATTGGAGTCGGCACCATATTATACATGATACTCGTCCAGATCCTGTTCTCATAAAGAACGCCGTCCCGGCTTCTGCTCTGCCACATACCTTCCCGCCAGCATTCCCATGGTCTGTGCCATGGCAATGCTCTCTCCCGGCAGAGAGGATGTATACTGGAATCCAAACCTGCAGCCGCTGCTGTTTCCGGTGGCAAAAAGTCCCTCCATCGGCTCATATTCATCATCCAGCACCTGCTGATTTTCATCGATCAGCAGCCCGCTCATTGTCACCAAAAGCTTAAAGGACTGACCGATGGGATGATGGCTGTCCTTTAGCTGTCCCATGGCGTAAAAGGGCGGCTGCTTAATCTCGTGCAAAAGCGCCTTTTCTTTTCCGAAATCCGGATCTTTTCCCTTTCTGCACAATTCATTGTATCGTTCCACCGTTGCCAGAAATTGATTTCTGCAGGCCTGATCCTCAAACATATACTCTGCAAGCTGCTCTATGGTATCGGCGGCATAAAGCACACGAACCGGTCTGGTATCCTCCGCTTCACTGCCCTTGACCGGAGTAATGGCGTAGCCCTCTCTTCCTGCTTCTCTGGCTCTCTGAAGCTGCCGGTCTAACTTCGCCATCCGTTCCCCGTCACAGTAATCAATCACCGCATGACAGGGTGTCTGGTAAGTAAGCTCTTCCCTAATATTGTCGTCAAATATGCCATAAAGCATACCGTTTGGCTGCTTTGCCCCTGCAAGCGCTGCCAGAATATGGGTTCCAAACCCTTCATTGGAATAGCGTTTCCCGTACTTGTTGACACGAAGCACTGCCGCCGAGCCGGTAACATCGAATCCCGGAAGAGAATAGTTTCCCCCGGTTGCGCAGTGGGAGCGGGGTTCAAGCCTTCCGCCTGCCCATACGCCCATCTGAATACCGCTTCCGTCCCAGCCATGTCCCAGCCAATCCGAATCATTGTCCACCAGATCCGCCGCCTCTGTCAGCAGGTCAATGCACATCTGTCTGTTCCGGCTATAGTCTCCTGCCGCAATGATCACACCTTTGGATGCTTTGATGCGTATAAAGCTGCCATCCTTTTTCTCAGCCACCACTCCGCTGATCCTTGCGCCGTCCTTTAACAGTTCTCTGGCCCTGGTCTCAAAATAAAAGACCGCTCCCTGCTTTTCTGCCAGAAGCTGGTTCTTCTTAATTGCTATATTCTGGCCCTTGACCCCCATCATTGCCGTTCCCGGATAAGCATGGATTCCGTTCAGCGTCTTTGGCATGTTGGGACTTGGCTTCTGGATGCGGGGATAAATCGCCGCCCGCTCCTCCTGAGACAAGGGTTCGATAAACCAATCAAAGCAGGCGCCGCAGTTTTCGGCAAACTTGCGGATCAGCCGGTAATTGGAACGGTTATTCGTCCGCAGCTGCCAATCATTGACAAATTCGTCCACATCCACTTCCGCCACTCCCTGGGACGCCTGCCACTTAGAATTGATATGTCCAATCTCACCCACCCCAAGAATAAATTGATTCTCTCTTTCCTGCTGTTCGATAACCACAACCTTTACGCCTGCTTTCTCACTTGCGGCTCTCGCCGCACAGGTGCCCGCCTGTCCCGCTCCGATGATCACCACATCCGCTTCAACGGTTTCCTTAATCTGGTCCTCCTTAACACTTTCCGGCTTCTTCATCCATCCAAAGGCCTCCGGCCTGTTTATTTTATCTGCCGCCTGCATATGAATCCCTCCCAATTGCTGGATGCAATAATAAGATATATCCTCTCCTCCATAAGCTCTGCCATCCTCCGTTTCTCCCAAAGATACTGTCAGCCAGCTACGCTCCTGCCCTGACTTTCGCCGCTATATCCTTGATGCTGCCTTCCATATCCGCATTGATTCCAATGGCCCGCTTTCCAAGGCTTCTTGGCACGATTGCCTCATCTAAATTCAGACGGACCAGCGTCATATTCTTTTTCTTAGCCGCCAGATGCTCAAAGGGAAACCTTACGATAATCGGTGTATTAAAGCCAATTCCCAGCTCAAGCAGCACGGTCTTCTTCTCCTCGCACTCCGTCAGGAATCTGCCGAAGTTTTCCTCTGCCTGGTGCCATGCCTCATCTTCAACAAAATACTGGTCACATCTTAAGTTCATATTCATCCGTCCGCCGCATACAGGACATCTGGGAACCAGATACGACGGTATCAGGCAGTCCTCTCTTTCCTGATGCATCTGAAGCATCAGCTCTTCATCGTCATACACTTTCTTATGACATCCCTTCCGGCACTGGATATAGCCATAGTCACCCTGAGTCGCAAAAATATGGTCTTCCCCAAAGCCAGCCTTGTAAAACTGATGATCCGCATTAGTGGTAAGCACAAAATAAGACTTCTCCTTTACCAGTTCATATAAGATCCTGTAGAGCTCCAGTGCCTCAGGCTCTATCCGGTTCACATACACATGCTTGGACCAGTAGCCCCATCTTGCCTCTTCGCTGGGGAAAGGATAGAAACCTGCACTGTACATATCCGTCATGCCATACTTCTCAATAAACTCCGGAAAAAGCTCCTCAAACCGCTTCCCGCCGTAAGTAAGCCCTGCCGCCGCTGAAAGGCCTGCACCCGCTCCGATCAGAATATAGTCCGCTTCCCGGATCGCTTCTGCCGCCTGTGCAATCTGCTCCTGATATTCCGTTTCCTGAAAAATATAATCTCTTGCGGGTATTCCGCACAAAAACTTCTGAAATGTCATATACCTGTTCCTCCCAAATATCGTTTTCCGAAACGCCATATTTTTCCTTCTCTCTCCTCAAATTAACGCAAAAGACTCTCGTAAATCTCTTTATCAAAATCTTTAAACACATTAAAGATCACCCGGTCAAAGGCATCTTCCTTCACGTCCAGATATTCCGATACAGTATCTGCCGCAATCCTGGCCGCTTCATCGTTTGGGAAATGAAATACTCCCGTTGAGATACAGCAGAATGCCACGCTTCTGATACCATGCTTTACACAGCATTCCAGAATATTTTCATAGCATTTTTTCAGATCATTTCGGTGTCTGTCCTTTAAACGCCCTTCCACGATCGGCCCCACCGTATGGATCACATTTTCTGCCGGAAGGTTGTACCCTTCAGTAAGAAAGGCTTCTCCCGTAGGTTCCTCATAATCCCTTCCATATCTGATCCGCATATGGTTCATATACCTGTTGCATGCGGATCGAAGCTCTACCCCCGCAAAGGTGTGGATACAGTTATCAATACATGTATGCATCGGCACAAAGCATCCCAGCATCTGGGAATTGGCCGCATTTACAATTGCTCCCACTTCCAGCCTGGTAATATCTCCCTGCCAGACAGAAAGCTTATCCCTATGCCGGTGTTTGCTGTTCTGAGTCTCTGCTATGGTCCGTATTTCCGCAAGAGTAACGATCCCTTTTTCCCTTGCCCGCTCCTGAAGGTAATCATCCTGCACCCGAAGGATTTCTTCCTCCATCTCGCCGGGCATGCGGATATTCATAAGGGACCGCAGTACCGCGCGTTTTTCCTCCGGATCCCGGGAAACTTCCATATCTTTATATCTGACAGAATCCTCCTTAAATTTTTCTACAAGATAATCCAGTCTTTCTTCCTGATTCATATAAAGCGCTCCTATCTGAATAATACTTTCTTTAATCTCTTATATACCAAAAATGTAATAACCGATACAACCCCGTATTTAAAAAGATTAAATGGCATCACCGCAAAAAGCATCATGGTAAACAGATCTGTGATCCTGGAATTTTCCGCTTTTCTTTGTCATTTCTCCATTTTGTGTGTACATTTCATTTCCTCCATTTTCAAATATTATGATAAAAGCCCTAAGATGAATCCATCCAGGGCTTAATATCACATATCTGAAAGTATCCATCTTCTCTCATCCGGACTATTGTCAAGAGGCCGTATCACTTACCTCTTCACATGCTTAAGCAACCGTCGGTTCCGGAATCTCACCGGATCATGCTTTCGCTTGCGGACTATACCGCCGATTGGGAATTTCACCCTGCCTTGAAGATAAATTGTATTATATTCTGCCGCTATGCTTAAAACTCATAGGGCGGATTTCCTGAGAAATCTGCAATTACACCATGAGCATCCTCAAGATAGAACACCTCGAATGCCGGATTATCTGCCGTCTCATAGTTGCCCTTTACGATTGGATTCTCAAGCGCTGCTTCCTTGATTGCTTTATCATCTACAAACACAGCTTTTCCGCTGAGACGAATCCACTGAAATTCCGGCGAAGATACGCTGATCTGAACATACGGATTAGCCTGCAGCTCCTTGTAAACGTCTTTGAAATTACCTGTATTGAACCAAAGCTTGCCATCCTTCTCAAAACTGAACATGAACGGGCGGCACTTTGCCTTGCCATCCAGACTTACGGTTGCAAGATACTGTACCGGGTTTGCTGTTAAAAACTCTGATACTTTACTCATTTTCATTTACCTCCTGGGCTTTTAAGATCGATTTACCCACAGAAGAATCCTCTATTCTCATCTGTGTTGTAATCTTGTTCGTTACAATTAGGTTTATATCACATTCTTGTTGTAATGTCAATGATTACAACAAAAATTTAAAATTTGTTGTAATTCTTGTTTTTACAGCTTACAGATGATAAAATATTTCAATAAAATGGAGGATTTCAGATATGCAGTATTCATCACGTTTTACGATTGCAATTCATATATTACTTTGCATTGACCAGTTTTCAGAAGAACAGAAGGTTACTTCCACTTTCCTTGCGGGAAGCATTGGAGTAAATCCGGTTATTGTTCGAAATGTACTTCTCAGGCTGCAGGATGCAAAGCTTATAATAACCGCCGCGGGCGTCGGCGGCTCAAAGCTCGCCAAAGATCCTGCTGATATTACGATGCTTGATATTTTTAAGGCAGTAGAGGATTCCAACGAGATCCTCTTTCATTTTCATGAAAATCCAAACCCGGAATGTCAGGTGGGCAGAACGATCCATGCCGTATTAGACGATAAGCTGATGCTAATCCAGAAGGCGATGGAAAGCAGTATGAACTCAGTTACCCTGCAATCCATCATTGAAGATATGAAAAAGAAGCAGCGGGAATACTAGCTTCCATATATCTTTTCTGCCGAATAGTTTATCCGAAGCTTCCATCACCCTACTCCCTTTTAACGGAAAGATTTCTCATAAATTGCAGCCGTATCTTCCACACTCAGCTCTACCCGGTCAGCCGCATATAGTCCGCCCATGGTATCCTTTGCCTTGGCGGCCATTTCCAGGAACTCTTCAGACTTAAAACCATAATCGGACATCTTCAGCTCATCCACACCGCACGCCTTCTGCAGGTCAGCAAGCGCCCGTACAAAATCCATCGGCTCAGAAGCATCCTCTTTTCCCAGGGCCTTTGCCATGCGGACGAACCGGTCATCGCAGGCATGCTTCCTGATAAAATATCTGTAATATTCCAGACTGATCATGATCAGCCCTGCGCCGTGGGGAAGATTCGGATGCATGGCAGACATGGCATGCTCCATCGAATGCTCACTGCTGCACGCACTCAGCTCCATCACATGACCGGACAGCGTATTTGCAAACGCCAAATGCTCTCTGGCTTCCATATCATTCCCATCTTTCACTGCGCGGGCAAGATATTTGCCCACATTTTCAATCGCTGTCAGCGCAAACATATCGCTCATCAAATTGGCAGGGCTGGTAATGTAACACTCCGTACTGTGAAACAGTGCGTCAAACCCCTGATAGGCAGTAAATTGAGGCGGAACCGTAGTCATAAGCTCCGGGTCAACGATTGCCAGCACCGGATGGCTCGCCTCTGCACCGCCAAGCCCAATCTTCTCACCATATTTTTCATGGTTGACTACGCCCCAGGCATCCACCTCGGAACCTGTTCCTGCTGTGGTTGTAATAGCTACCACCGGCACCGGCGTTTCGGTATAAACCTTACCGCCGCCGTGGCCGCCAAATGCATAATCCCACACATCTCCCGGATTCGTTGCCATGATTGCAATGATCTTCGATGCGTCCATTACACTTCCGCCCCCAAGGGCAACAATAAAATCACACTGATTCTCCTTCACAAAAGCGGCTCCTTCCATAATGGTGCCTGCCAGGGGATTGGACTGCACCTTATCAAATACAACCGCTTCGATCCCTGCGCCGGCAAGCTGCTTCTTTGTCCTTTCCAGGGCCCCGTTTGCACGCGTGGATTTCCCGTTTGAGATAACAATGGCCGCTTTCTTTCCCAAATTCAGCTTTTTCAGATTCTCACCCAACTCGTTCAGGCGTCCTGCTCCAAAGCATACTCTTGTGGGCTGATAAAAATTGTAACTCATCATACCTTCCTCCTATCTCAATCGTTTATATTCCTCATCTGAAACCGCCTCCAGCCATTCATTGGAAGTCTCCTCTCCGGGAACCTCAACTGCCAGATGCTGAAACCAACTGTCATTCGCCGCTCCATGCCAGTGCTTTACCTCCGGCGGGATACTGACCACATCGCCCGCATGCAGTTCCCGGGCTTCTTTTCCCCATTCCTGATAATATCCTCTGCCGCCGGTAACCAACAAAATCTGTCCTCCGCCTGATTTGGCATGGTGAATGTGCCAGTTATTCCGGCAGCCCGGCTCGAATGTCACGTTGCCAATTCCCACGCCCTCCGTCGTCAGCATCTTTAAATAGCTTTCTCCTGTAAAGAACTGTCCGTAGGGATTTATCTCTCCCATATCAAATACAGCTCCGCCTAAGTCCTGTTTCATCTTTTCTGTATCCATGCGTAACGCCTCCTGTTTAAATACAATAATTGCCTTTTTGTCTGTATATATTGTATAACCAGTTGATGATATAGGCAAATGCTTGGTTTACATTACATAGTATGCTCAGGAGGCATGATTATTTAATACATTATGTACGCATTTCAGAGATGCTCTCTACTGCCATTTGATATTTTCTTTTATGTATCTCTGACACTTTATATCAGTCCATAAATCAATTTCATTTTCTGGATAATCTCTTTCAGACTCTGACTTCGTATACCAAACGCTTTCAGATCAATCGCTTCCTTCTCCATAGACGAAAAGAATGTCCCTAACTCTCTCTGAATTGAAGATGGCGGTATCACCTTAGTGTCAGGCGTCAATAAGATACTTAGACGGAATACATCGTTTTTGTGTTTACGGATATTTTTGCTGTCAACATGCTCTCCCTGTTCTTTTCGCTCTGTCAGATCCAGCCACGCCTTCGCTTTGAAGGGAATCAGATAGCCTGCATCCAGAATCGGTATATCATTCAGTACGACTTTCCCTTCCTGAAGGAACTGATAATAGTCAGCATCCATCAAAATAGCTGACAAACTGGATATCTCGTCATCCAATGGCAGAGGAGTCAGCACAGCATCTTCCGGAAGCTCAATTGCATCGACACGCCCGGAAAACAGTTCGATCATATAAGGATAGTCCCGGCTGGAAGGCTTTGAAAAGCGGTAAAACTGCGGTTCTCCTGTACTTTTATTCCTGTGTTCATAATCTGCCGCATTTACATACTCCCAAAACCTGCGTCCAAATTCCGGAGTCAGGCTTTCCACGATCAGGACCATATCGATGTCTCGTGTTGCCCGAAAATCCAGACCATCCTCGCTCATCAGAAGATCACATGCAGTTCCGCCAATAATTGCATACTGGTCGGTATATTCTGCAAACCACCGCCGAAAACTTTCTAATCCTGTTACCATGCGCTTACCATATCCTTTCTGTTAATTTTTCCAGGCATTGCCGGGTGCGTTCATCTTCATCCTCTGTCAAACTCAAGGTCAGCGATAAAACATCGACCATCTCCGTTTGACTGATATTACGTGGATCATATTTCCATATCTGCAGGGCACATTGCCTATCCGAATCCAGGAGGCTGCTTGTGTAAGAACCTTTTTTCAAAGACAAATGCAGTGTGCCCCAGGTTGGAACAGTCGGCGAATTCATCATACTCATTTCAGAAAGTGCTGAAAGTCCTGCAGGAAACATCTCCGGCTGCACATCCTCCTTAGAAATATATACTGTCTTTCGAACCGGCTGGATCAGATATGGCTGCATCTTCTGATACAGCTCTTTAGGTGTATATTCTGTTAACAGCATTTTCTTTGCCCCGGTGCCGGTTCCAACTTTTTTTATCAAATTTGTTCTGCATAGCTGATCAGCCGCACGCGTTATCGTCATAGCTGTGACACCAAACCTTTTGGAGAGAGGCGACAGCAACATAGGTTCACATCCCCCAAGCATCATAGCAAAAAGCAGCTGCTGAGCGGACGGCTGCAATTTATCCGGCATCACACCTGTTATCTCTGCATCACACTTTTCTGTGAGCATTGTCCCCAGAAAAGGAAGATATAACTGTTTTCCGGGTATGACAAACGGTATTCGCGCCTCAATTAATGTCTTGCGCCGCTGCGTGGTAATCCGCGGCATTTCCAGTACCATCGGGGACTCACAGATTTCACCAATACGCCTTAAATGCTTTTTTAATGAATTCACAGTATCCAATTCTCCCCGCGGATGTAAAAACAGGCATACTGTTTTTCCGAGTTTTACTTGTTCAAAATAATATTTTTCATTAAGGAAAAAAGGGAGCCTGCTTTTCTGCCGCCATTCTGTACGAATCACGGGAATTCCCAAAATCTCTGTAATATATTCCATACAATCACCGCCATTTAACTCATTTTCATTATTATAACATCCAAAAAGTTAAATATCAATTTTTAAGTTAATTTCATCGTATTAATTAAAAGTTTTATCTATAAAACCAATTTCCAGATTCCAAAAATAACTTATAAACACTCCATCAGAATCTCATAGATTTCCTCCCGGTCAAGCTCACGGGGGCCGCTCTTAATAATATTGCAGGTATCAGCTACCTGACGCAGAACCTCCGGTGTGATTTCTACTGTGGATTTAAGCTGGCTCATTTTTGTGGGCAGTCCACACTCTTTAATAAAGTTTTCCAAAGCATCTATCCCAGCTTCGGCAGTATCTGCATCGAAGACCACCTTTCCAAATCGGGTAAACTTATCGTCTGCATCCCCCACAATATGGCGATAATAAGCAGGGTGAATTACCGCAAGCCCCTGTCCATGATTACAGTCCGTATACGCTCCTAACTGATGCTCAATCTGATGTGCCTGAAAATCGGTCAGGCGGCCACATTTCAGAATCCCGTTTTCCGCCATAGCAGAGTCCCACATCAGGTTACTCCGAGCCTTGCGATCCTCCATATTTTTAAGCAGACGGCGCATATTGACTACTGTGTTGCGCATGATTGCCAGAGCCACATCGTCCGACACGTTATCTTCATCAGAAGTACCGAGATAAGTTTCCATCGCATGGCTCAACGTATCAAAAGCTCCGGAAAGTACCTGCATGGGAGGCACAGACATTGTATAAGCCGGATCAAGAACAGCAAATACCGGAGCCATACCAAAAATGCCGCCTTTCCATTTCTTCTCCTCGTGGGTGATCACACCGCCCGCATTCATTTCCGCGCCTGTACCGGAAGCTGTCACAACCGCGCCCATTGGAATCCCTTTGGTGGGGAATTGCCCTTTGACGTATTCCAGGTTCCAAATATCCTCGTCCAGCATCGTCTGTGCAGCGATCACCTTGCAGCAGTCGATGACGCTGCCGCCTCCTACGGCAAGGATAAAGTCCACATTTTCTTTTTGTGCGAGACCTACTCCTTCCTGTACCTTTGCATAAGTCGGATTCGGCATAATTCCAGGAAAATCCACTACTTTTTTACCCGCCTTCGTAAGCAGTTTTAGGATTTCATCATAAATATTATGTTTCTTTACAGAGCCGCCGCCATAGGCAAGCATAACCGTTCCGCCGTATTTTCCAAGTTCTGCGTCAAGTGCTTTTTCTGCGCTCCCTTCTCCGAAATATACCTTTGTGGGGTAAGAAAAAGTAAAATTAATCATCGCAATATCCTCTTTGTCTTTACCTTGTAAAATTTGTTAAGACCTTTTCATTGTTCGGGTGTGTCAGACCGTTTTCTTTGCCGAGCGCAATACATTTCAGCATCCACGCCATATTTTTACCGATGTTGTACATCGTCATAAGCCCTTCTTTGTCCTCTGCCACTTCCTCCGGCTGCGCTCCATAAACATGATTCCAATAGGTAGAGGAAACAACGGGCATGGAACAAATCGTAAAGTATTTATTGATCACATCAAAGGACGCTGTGGTTCCCGCCCGCCTTGCGGATAAAACAGCCGCCGCAGGCTTGAACTGGAACGCTGCCCCGCCGGAATAAAAAGCTCTGTCCATAAAGGTCAGAAGCCTGCCGCTTGGATGTGCATAGTAAACCGGAGAACCAAATACAAACCCGTCGGCAGATTTTGCCTTTTCCACAAACTCATTTACAATATCTTTGAATACACAACGCCCAATCTCCCTGCATTTGCGGCAGGCAATACAATCCGGCAATGCCTCGTTTCCGATAAAGAACTGTTCCGTTTCGACTCCTTCTTCTTTCAATGCTCTCTCCACTTCCCGTAATGCCACACCTGTGCATCCATTTCTCCGGGAGCTGCCATTCACAAGTAATACTTTCATTTACAGTCACCTCTCCTTACATTTGCATTTTTCCTGTTATTATGCTACAATGCGGTTGTTTGAACCGCTTTATGCAACCGATTATAGTTTGCGGTAGTTACTATCGGTCAATAGATTCTCCGCAAAAAAATATGATTTTTTTGCGAACAATACAGGAGGCAGTTGTCATGTACACGATGATGCAGGTCTGCCGGGAATTAGATATGACCTATCAGACCTTAAAATTTTATTGTAACGAAGGGCTGGTTCCGGGCGTTAAACGGGACGGCAATAATCGTCGGATTTTCGATGAAAAAGATGTGAAATGGATCAAAGATCTTGCTTGTCTGAAAAGATGCGGCTTAAGTATTCAGGAAATGAAAGAATATCTGGCTCTGTGCCTCCAGGGAGAAAGCACCATTATCCCGCGAAAAGAAATGTTAGCGAAAAAACAGGAGGCCCTGCGTGTCACCATTAAAGAATTGGAGGACAGCGTTGCCTATATCGACTGGAAGCAAAATTTCTATGATGAAGTGCTTTCCGGCAAGCGGCCTTATGTCAGCAATTTAATCCGGACGGAGGAATAAAAATGACCGTGTATCTATCATAGACGAATGCCCTATAGATACACGGTTATTTTTAGTCAACCAGAATAAATCCCATCGTTTTTAATTTCCTGAATATTTCCTTTCATTTCTATATTTTTGTTATAAAATTCCGTCCATAAATTCAACGATGCCTGCTTCAACTTCATCTTTGATCGCCGCATAGTTATGAATCTCATGGCGATATCCGGAATATACCTTCGTCTTCACCTGATGTCCGGTGTCACACAGCCAATTTGTAACCTCATAAATTCCTTTCCCGTACTCTCCTACCGGATCCTGATCCCCGCCGATATTATAGATCGGAAGGCGCTTTGGTACTTTCTTGGCCCACTGTATTCCGGTAATTACACTCATCATCTGACAAAAATACAGCATTGATTGATTTGTGGTTGGTTTTGTAAATGCATCAAAGGGATCTTCCGCATGGTCTCTCTGCACATATGTGTCCGCACAGATCCACTCATTTCCGATCTGGATCTGACCGCATCTTTCACACATCCATCCCATCAGAGATACGGTATATTCTGCATCGGAGGATTTCCCTTTGCCTTCTGCCACTGCCTTTTCCAGCATTGCCTCCGTTTCCTTCGCCCCGCGGAATACACCGGTGGTTCCACAGATCGTCACCCCGGCAAGTTCCTCTCCATATTTCGCAATATAATCTCTTACAATGAATGATCCCATGCTGTGTCCAAACAGAAAGTATGGCAGATCCGGATATTTTTCGCTCACAATCTCTTTCAGCTTATGCTCGTCTTCCATCATTGTATGGCAGCCTTTATCGCCCCAATCGCCCCATGTATCGTTCTCCAGCGCTGTCTTTCCATGGCCCACATGATCATCTGCCGCTACTATGTAACCGGCATCCATAAACTTTACGATCATATGCAGATATCTTCTGGAATGTTCCCCAAATCCGTGAATAATCTGCACAATCCCCTTCGGCTTTGCCGCCGGCACATAAATCCATCCGTACACTTTATCACGCTCATTAAACGACGTGAATGAAACCTCATGCAACATAATAGTACCTCCTTCGATCTCAAAATTGTTACTTTTATTGTACCAAAATATCCTCCCATGGGCAATGAAAGACTATCTTCCAATACCAGGTCAGGCAAGCACAATTCACTGCTTTTTGTATAAATTTCTTTTTTTTGCGCACACTAGCGGCAGAGGTGAAGAAAATGATAGATAATAGTGAACTGCCCATCGGTTTTACCATGGAACTTGCGCAGCATTCCGATATTCTGAATCAATTTGCAAAGCTTCCTAGAACCGAGCAGGCATCCATTGTTGACGGTGCAAGGAAGGTAAAATCACATAATGAAATGCGCAGTTATGTGGAAAATATGTTCAGCGAAAGCTCTTTTTAGGAGCTTTCGTTTTTGTATACCCTTTTTTTGCCGCAAATGTACATTTGTTGACACATTCCGTCATATCATGCTATATTTAATACTGTATTGCTTGAACACAGCAATGCGCAAAAGGATTCATATCTAATAGGAATAATGAGGAGGCACTACAAATGAAATCATTTTACACATGGTACAAAAAACATATTACCGGGGCCATCTTTACCGGATTGGTTCTCGGTATCCTGACCGGCCTGTTTCTGGCTGGCCGCTTTGCGCCTGTACTTACTGTCACCAGTCTGTTAGGCGGCATCTATATGAACGCGCTGAATATGATCATCTTCCCACTGGTCTTCTGCTCCATCGTCATGGGAATCACCAGCATCGGAAATATCCGAACCACCGGTAAAATCACCGGTTCTGCATTACTCTTTTTCATTTCGACCACCGCACTGGCAAGTCTTGTGGGAATCGTCATCCCCCGTTTAATCCAGCTAGGTAAAGGCGTCAGCTTCGAAATGGCTACTTCCGACATTCAGGCAACCGAGATGACCAGTATTCTGGACACCATAAAGAACCTGATTCCTTCCAATCCTGTAACAGCATTTGCCGAAGGAAATATGCTTCAGGTGCTGGTATTTGCAGTGAT
Organism: Eubacteriales bacterium; assembly: GCA_030524585.1. Taxonomy (GTDB): domain Bacteria; phylum Bacillota; class Clostridia; order Lachnospirales; family Lachnospiraceae; genus Claveliimonas. Next base: position 42,208 of record JAUNGJ010000022.1, read on the forward strand.
CATCGGATTTACCCTTATCTCTGTCGGCGAAAAGGGAGAGCCCGTTTTGAAAGTAATTGATTCGCTAAATGAAATCTGCCTGAAAATCATCAGCACGGTAATGTATTTCACGCCAATCGGTGTATTCTGTACCATCGTACCGGTTGTAGAGGCAAACGGAACATCCACGATCATTTCTCTGGCTACCCAGTTAATTATACTGTACATAGCATTTTTCGGATTTGCATTCATCATATATGGTCTGGCCGTCAAGGTACTCGGCAAGGCAAACCCTCTGAGATTTTTCAAGGCAATCCTTCCTGCGGCCCTGAATGCCTTCGGAACCTGTTCCAGCTCAGCCACCATCCCGATCAGCAAAAAATGTATGGAGGATGACTATGGCGTATCTGATAAGATCACCAGTATCGTCATTCCTCTGGGCGCAACTGTAAATATGGACGCTGTTTCTATCCTGATGTCATTTATGATCATGTTCTTTGCCAACGCCTGCGGCATTCATGTCAGTGTATCGATGATGGTCATTATCCTGCTGGCAAATGTACTGCTATCCATCGGTACTCCAGGTGTTCCCGGCGGCGCAATCGCCTCCTTTACCGCACTGGCTACTATGGCAGGACTTCCTGCCGGAGTCATGGGCGTATACATCAGTATCAATACCCTCTGTGACATGGGCGCCACCTGCGTCAACGTGATTGGAGATCTTGCCTGCTGTGCAGTATTAAAGGAAAAAATCAAATTAAGCAAATAAAAATTAATGAGGAGCCGTTGCAAAATGTGAACTGCTCCCCGTCAAGTAGACAATTGAAAAAATATAAATTTTTCCTGCCAG
>JAUNGJ010000002.1 GCA_030524585.1 Eubacteriales bacterium
AATAGTAACAATTAATTGTGATTTAATTGTGCATAGTAGAGGGCAGAATGTATTGTGCGATAATCTTATAGCACTAGAAATGAAAAAGTCAACGGGAAGGAAAGTTGATAAGGATAGTGATAGAACTAGGCTTGAATGTTTAACAAAGAGTCCGGAACAAGATGTTTGGAGTTATGGTGGCAAAGCGTTGCCAGAGCATGTATGCGGATATGGATTAGGCATATATTATGAGGTAAACTTTAGAAGAGGGACTATTAGGGTGGAATATTACAAAAAGGGTTATTGTTATTATCAATATGAAATGGATTTAGAAACTGGCAACATTTTGGCAACAGAAAATCAGTAAGCAAAAATAAATTATGTAATTGAAGTAAAAAATCGGCATTTTCACAGTAAAAACTAAATAAAATAGTTTAATATAAAAGCGGAACTTGCCGAATTCGAGTAACGGACAGAACGCCGGAAATGCTGATAGAATTGGGTATTTCCGGCGTTGTAATGTATCAGTTCAATAATTCCAAATTTCGATGGCGGTATAAGTATGGCTGTAATGGTAGCCCAATTTTTCTGCCAATGCAACAGAGCCTTTGTTCTGTGCATCCCAACTGGGATATAAATTTCTCTCCAAACACTCTAATATCAGCTTTGCCCCACATACATAGGCTAATCCTTTTCGCCGATATTCCTTTTTCGTATCAATCTCGATTTCTATTCCCTCCTGGTATCTGGAATAGGAGGAGGCGCCGGATACAATAAGATTGTCTTTACAAATTACAATGCCTATTCCGAGTTCATGGTATTTTTCATAGCTTGAAAATTGGGATACTAAATCGGCGCTCCATACTTCTGTTTTGCACATTTGATAAAGTCGTTCATCAATCATGGAGAGGACATATTGTTCTGGCAGAGAAGCAACCGCCTTTTCCAATTTTTCTTTGTTAAAAATGTGAGGTTCTTTCTTTATTGCGTATCGAGAAACGATTTTCGCTTTTTCCCCGTAAAATTGTGTAATCAGACTTTCCCAATGTTCATTCTGCGGAACCATAATCATAAAGGTTTGGGTACACCAAACAGGCTTATAAGATACCAATTCAATGTTTGGTTTTCCTGCAAAAAAGGTAAAGTCCCCAATAATAGCCATTGCTGCTGTTGGTTTGTTTGAATCATCTGTATAGATTTTTCCCATGATCCCTTGCAGACAAGACCAAATAAGCGTTTCTTCCCATTTTTCAAACAGAGCTAAAACATTGCTTGTGTCTGTGATTTCGTATACCATTGACTACCTCGCTATAAATAATCTGAGTTAATTAGGATTATACCTGCCTTTTTAATATACTGCGATTTCCTCGTCACAATTTTCTGCTTTTTCCAGCACTGGTTCTTTGGCTCCCATTGTGAAGGCGATATCGCTGCTTCTGATAGATAAAAGCCCCATTCCAATCTTCTGATTAAGGAAGCCTAATATTTGCTGATTAAGTTGAATTATACCATTCTCTGGAATGTTTACCCAACAATATGACTGTCTTTTATATTTAATACATTCACCCTCTATGGTCTGGTAATACTGTAAAGTCGGATTATCAGTAAGAATGTGCCCTACCTTTGACGGCTCTAACAATCCTTTCCTTGTTACACAAAAACCACCAGTGATTTTGCTTCCAGTGAAAGGATAAATCCTGCCCTCTGCTGCAGCATTGTATTCTTTGATTGCCTGTGCTGGAACATGTATTGCTGAATCGTTTCGAATTGGCTAGTTATTTTTTCTTGCGCAATTTTAATACAATATTGTTCTTCTTGGCAGCCTCTTGAAGCAAACTGGTTGCATGAGCGGATTTGTCTTTTAATGTGAGATTTGAAGTATTTTCGTCTAATTCAGATATGGTATTTTCCAAATCTTTTAATTCCAACAAATTGACTGCAACACAAAATAGGGTTTTCTTGCGCCCATCATTGTAAGTATCCAGAAGATGATTTAACAGAACTTTCTTTCTCTGCTGTTCTGCTGAATAAAGTTCAAATCCCAGTTCCTTGAATTTTTCCATATCCTGCTTTTGATGCTGATGTGTGATAAAAGAATCAAACGCGACTATGTTATCATATTTTTCACGAGGATAATTTTCACACTGGAAACAATATTCGATATTTCCATGCTGTAAACTGCACTTTGCTATGGAAAAGGCTTGATTTCCCTCCCCGCCGCCACAGCCAGGACAATATTGATTTAAGTTCATAGGGCATAAGCCGCAATTTAAACCACATAGGGAAAACGACAAATTTTCTTTTTTGAAATCTTTCATAGAAAATCCTCCTATGGCGAGTGTCAAGGTGTACTTTCGGGATATATCTTAACAGAGATGTCAGATGCTCTTTTTTTCCACAGCTCTATTGGTATCAACTGAATGCTGTTTAATCTGTTCGCACGTTTCATTCATTTGCGCTATTTACAGGATATCTTTCAGCAGTTGATATTGACAGGAAGCCAGAGTTTCTTTTGGCAATTTGTAACCGCTCTTGATCCAGCGGAGAGTCATACCAATGAGACCGCTTACGTAAAATGCAGTTACGGATTCTACCGGCCCGGGCAGCAAAGCTCCCCTGGCGAGTTTCTCTTCTAAGCACTGTGTGATATAACGACTGAAAAACTGATAAAACATTTCTATTACTTCTTCATTTAATTCGGTTTCAAATATATTATAAAAGGTTTTTTCTTTTTCATGGCAATTATTTAGAAGTACAATAAAAAAGTCTTTCGGAGCATGCGTCTCCATCAAAAGCTCCCATTCCTTTGAAATTTCATCCAGACAATAGGCAAGCAATTCATATTTATCTTGAAAATGTAGATAAAATGTGCTGCGGACAATGGTAGATTTTTCGCATAATTCATTTACAGTGATTTTGGGAAAGGGTTTCGTTTCTAATAAATCCAGTAATACATTAGCTAATATCTGTTTTGTCTCTAACTGGTTATTCCTATTCATGAAAACACTCCTTCGCCTTTATTGATAGATATATCATAAAGGATTTTTAGATAAACCACAATATGAAAAAAATATGAAGCAAATCGAAACATTTTATAAAAAGAGACATATCTGAAAAAGTGTTTTGTCATCCTCCAAATTTGTCTGCTATATTTTTAGACACCAATTAAAAAGCGGATTTCAAGAGAAAGGGGGCCGTATGCTTGGGTGGCAGAATTTCGGAGGAAAGACAGCTGGAAATCCAGGAACTGACGCAGAAGCTGGATTACATGGAGAGGGAATTATCAGAGAAATATTGTGACGTTGGAAAATCTATTTTGGAGAAAGTAGAAAAGGAGAGTAAAGAGATTGATCAGCTTGTGGACGAAGTGATTAAGGTAAAGTAAGAACTGGTAAGAGTGAAGGGTGAGAAAAGGTGTCCGCACTGTTATCAATATAACGAACCGGAAAGTATCTACTGCAGTAAGTGCGGCTCAAAATTGAAAGAAGAAAGGGAGAATAGTAATGATTAACCACGACAAACCAAATAAGAAACCATTGTACTATTATTATGTAGTAGCGGTACTGATTGTGATGCTTCTTAACGCCTTATTATTTCCATCTGTTCTGCAATCCGGGGTAAAACAGATCGGTTATAGTGAATTTCTTGAGATGGTGGATGACGGGAAAGTAACGCAGGTCAAAATGGAGGAAGATAAGGACAGAATCCTCTTTGTGGTAGAAGATGAAGGAAGGACCAGATATTATAAGACAGGAATCTTTCCTGATGAGGGGCTTAGAGAAAGACTTGAGAATGCGGATGTAGAGTTTGGGGCAGATATTCCGAAGCAAAACTCTCCGCTGTTAGCTTTCCTGTTAACTTGGATTCTGCCAATGGCGCTGTTTTTTGGAGCAGGGCAGCTGATGTTCCGTATGATGCAGAAACGCGGCGGAAATATGCCGGGGAATGCAATGAGTTTTGGTAAATCCAATGCCAAGATCTATGCGGAAACGGAAACTGGAAAAACCTTTCAGGATGTAGCTGGACAGGATGAAGCAAAAGAAGCGCTGACAGAGATTGTCGATTTTCTTCATAACCCGGAGAAATACTCTAAGATTGGTGCAAAGCTTCCGAAAGGCGCGCTGCTTGTAGGCCCTCCGGGAACTGGAAAAACACTGCTTGCCAAGGCGGTAGCAGGCGAGGCTCATGTACCGTTCTTCTCAATCTCAGGATCTGATTTTGTGGAAATGTTTGTAGGTATGGGAGCTGCAAAGGTAAGAGATCTGTTTAAGCAGGCGAATGAAAAAGCCCCCTGCATTATTTTTATCGATGAGATCGACACCATAGGAAAGAAACGTGATAATGGCGGCTTGGGCGGCAATGATGAACGGGAACAGACCCTGAATCAGCTTTTGGCAGAAATGGATGGGTTTGATGCAAAAAAAGGAGTTGTCATTTTGGGGGCGACCAACCGCCCGGAATCTCTGGATCCTGCGCTTTTAAGGCCGGGGCGTTTTGACCGTCGGATTCCGGTTCAGCTTCCGGATCTTCAGGGACGTATTGCAATATTGAAGGTTCATGCAAAAGGCGTACTTCTTGATTCCGATGTTGACTTTATGCCGATTGCAAGGGCCACTTCAGGAGCATCCGGTGCAGAACTGGCCAACATGATCAATGAAGCTGCTCTGCGCGCGGTACGCATGGGACGGGAAAGAGTAACACAGGCTGATCTGGAAGAAAGCGTAGAAACCGTAATTGCCGGATATCAAAGAAAAAATGCGGTCATGTCAGAGAAAGAGAGAAGAATCGTGTCCTATCATGAGATCGGACATGCACTGGTTGCAGCCAAACAAAGCAACTCTGCGCCAGTGACTAAGATTACGATTGTTCCAAGAACATCCGGGGCATTGGGCTATACCATGCAGGTGGATGAAGGAGAACATTTCCTGATGAGTAAAGAAGAAATTGAAAATAAGATTGCGACATACACAGGCGGACAGGCAGCAGAGCAGTTAGTCTTTGGAAGTATCACTACCGGTGCATCCAATGATATCGAACAGGCAACAAAACTGGCAAGAGGAATGGTATCCCGGTATGGTATGAGTGATGATTTTGGAATGGTAGCGCTGGAAACAGTTACGAATCAATATCTGGGCGGAGATACTTCTCTGGCCTGCTCCGAGCATACATCTTCCAGAATTGATGAGCAGGTAATGCAGGTAGTAAAAGATGCCCGTGCGAAAGCAGACCGAATCCTGAAAGAGAATGAGGAGAAGCTGCACGAACTTGCAGAGTATCTGATTGAAAAAGAGACGATTACGGGGGAAGAATTTATGGAGATACTGAATCGTTAAAGCAGGCGTAATGTTGGAGGAGAAAACTGTTCGGTTATTTATTAATACTGGAATATTTGAAAAGCATCATTTATACAGTTTCGGTAACAGAGGTTATATGGAACATGTGATAGATTATATTCGTTCTAGCATACGTTTCAAATCAGAGGATAGATATGATATTTACATTCTGCATTCTGATCTCAAGGAGCGGGATCGGATTTATCTTGCTGCACAAATAGAAGATTCGAATAGCTTACTGCATTTTCGACTTGTGGAACCGGCATTGGTTACTGCACTGGATCATATCTGCGTTGAATTTACCTGTCTGCATGTATATAATTAAGTATAGAATACGAAAAGTCGAGGAGCCGTTGTTATATGTCCGAATTGTAAAGCGGGTTATAGTCCTGTAACCGGAGTTAAAGAGACGGGCGGAAGGAATAAAAGATATATGAGATTATTAATTAAGCAGAGAGTATTTTCATGGAGTGATACCTATGATGTGTATGATGAAAACGGAAATGCAGCCTATTTTGTTAAAGCTGAATTTTTATCCCTCGGGCATAGACTGCACGTATATGATCATATGCAAAATGAAGTGGGGTTGATTAAAGAACGGCTTTTGACGCTCCTTCCTATTTTTGATATAGAAGTAAATGGAATTGTTCAGGGAAAAATTGAGAAGAAATTTTCACTGTTTCATCCCAAATATGAGATTGATTTTAACGGATGGAGAGTCGAAGGGGATTTCCTTGGATGGGAATATGATGTTTACTCTGGCTGCAGTTCTGTTGTCCATATTACAAAGGAGTGGCTTCACTGGGGAGATACTTATGTGATCGACATCGCAGATCCGGCAGATGAACTAATGGGGCTGTTACTTGTGATTGCGATTGATGCGGCAAATTGTACCCAAAACGGGTAAGGGAAATGGGAGTGCGGTTATGAATAAGAAAATAAAGGTGGCTTTGGCGGGTCTTGGCAGCAGAGGAAAAGATACATATGCGAAGGCGGCAAAGTTATTTCCGGATAAGATGGAGATTGTGGCGATAGCAGATATTGACACGGCGAAGGTTCAGGAGGTGGCCAGGGAATATCATGTACCGAGCCAGGCATGCTTTTCAAGCGCTGAAGAAATGCTTGCACAGGACAGGCTGGCAGATGTGATGTTTATTACAACTCAGGACAGACAGCATGTAGGTCATGCGATACCTGCACTGCGCAAAGGCTACCATCTGCTGCTGGAAAAACCGATTTCCCCCAATCTGGATGAGTGCAGAGAGCTTGTGAAGGTGGCAAAGGAATGTGAACGCAGAGTGGTTATCTGCCATGTGCTCCGGTATACGCCGATTTATTCGAAGCTAAAAGAAGTGATCGACTCAGGAGCTGTGGGCGAGATTGTTTCGGTTATGTCGATTGAAAATGTAGGCTGGTGGCATCAGGCCCATAGCTTTGTGAGAGGGAACTGGAGAAATTCAGACACGACCAGCCCCATGATTTTACAGAAATGCTGCCATGATATGGATTTACTTTTGTGGCTTACGGGAAAGATCTGTAAATCTGTCTCTTCGTTTGGAAGCACCTATTTATTTAATAAGGAACATGCGCCGGAAGGAGCAGCAAAGCGCTGCCTGGATGGCTGCAAAGCAAAAACAGACTGCCCCTTTGATGCAGAAAAGATATATATGAATCATAAAAAAATTGGTCTTCGTAGTGGGAATACGAAATGGCCGTTGGATGTGCTTACCCTGCATCCGACAGAAGAGAGCGTCATGGAGGCGATCAGGACCGGCCCGTATGGGCGGTGTGTGTATTACTGCGATAATAATGTCGTTGATCATCAGGTTGTTAATCTGAACATGACAGATGGATCAACCATTAGTCACACTATGTGCGCATTTACTGCAACAGGCAGCCGGTATGCCAAATTTATGGGGACAAAGGGCGAGATAGCGGCGGATATGACAGCAAATACACTTAAGATTACTGAATTTGGAAAGGAAACAGAAACGGTTGATATTAGCAGATTGGCAACGGATTTTTCCGGGCATGGCGGCGGAGATAATCGTATGGTGGAAGAATTTCTGGACATGATCATAGAAGGAACAGAGCCAGACAGCCGTACAACTTCCGTCGAATGTTCCGTAGAAAGCCATTACTGTGCGCTGGCGGCGGAAGAGTCCAGATTAAAAGGAGGCGCAGTTGTGGAAATTGAACCCATGAGATACCATTTGGAATGATTGGAAGCTGGAACAGTAAAGATGGCACCTTTTGGTGCCACCGGTACTATTTCTGATCACGTTCATTTACGAAATGATCGATTAGATGTTCGACATTTTCAATGCAGACTCCGCAGACGGTTCCGACTTCAGTTGCTTCCTGAACTTCCTCCAGAGTGTCTGCACCACCGTAAACGGCATCCTTTATCATGCCGTTTGTAATACCCAAACAATCACATACTATTTTATCAAGATTCATAGTGTACCATCCTTTCGGGGATATGGTATGCAGATTAAAAAGTTTTATACACTAAAAAGGACAAAGCGCCTTTTTTAAAAAAACGCAGATTAGTAAAAATAGACAAAAACGGAATTTGAAAAATGTGTAAATGAAACAAAGTGCGAATTGATTCTCAAAAAAGGGACTTAAGTCCTATGATAAATTCGGGACATATGTCATATTTAAATATAGCTATTTGAGAAAATGAAGGAGGGCACGTATTTATGAAAAAAAGAGTAATTTCAATGGTACTCGCAGGCCTGATGGTATTTTCACTGGCAGCATGTGGCGGCGGTGGAGACTCCGATGGCGGAAGCAGTGAAGGAGGAGAAGAGGAATCCGGCAGCGATATGAAGATTGCCATGATTACCGACTCCGGTGATATTACAGACCAGAGCTTTAACCAGACAACCTATGAGGCATGTAAGGCATGGGGAGCAGAGAATGATGTAGAGTTCAATTACTACAAGCCGGAAAGCGACTCTGATGAGGCGCGTAATGCAAGTGTTGACCAGGCAGTAGCAGACGGCGCGAATGTAGTTGTAATGCCAGGCTATATGTTTGCAGCAGCAGTTGTTACACAGTCTGAGATGTATCCGGACGTTAAATTTGTTGCACTTGACGTAGGAGAAGGCGATATTTGTGAGAAGGGTGTCGGCGAAGGCTATGACTATGATCCGAGCCACTATGATGTAACAGAGTATTACAATACAGACAATGTATACTGCTGTACTTATCAGGAAGAGCTTTCCGGATATATGGCAGGATATGCAGCTGTTAAGTTAGGCTACAAGCATCTTGGATTCCTTGGCGGAATGTCTGTTCCGGCGGTTACACGTTTTGGATATGGCTATGTACAGGGAGCTGATGCGGCAGCAGTAGAGCTTGGAATCGCAGATCAGGTTGAAATTGAGTATGTATGCGGCGGACAGTTCTATGGTGACGCTGATATTACAGCTTACATGGATACATGGTATGGCGGAAAGAGCGTTGAGGTTGTATTCGCATGTGGCGGCGGTATCTACACTTCTGCAGTAGAGGCAGCAAACAAGACAGGCGGTATGGTAATCGGTGTTGACTCTGATCAGTCAGCTGTTATCGGAGAAGATATTACTGTTACATCTGCTATGAAGGGTCTTGCAGCAACCGTTAAGACAGTTCTGACAGATATTCAGGCTGGAAACTGGAGCGACTACGCTGGTAAGATCGACAACCTTGGTCTGGTTTCAGAGAATCCGGAAGAAAACTATGTACAGCTTCCACTTGAGACCACAAAGTGGGGAGACGGATTTACAGAGGATGATTATCGTACACTTGTAAAAGCTATGCTTGACGGCGAGATTGAGGTATCTAATGATATCACAGCTATGCCGGCAACAACAATCAAGGTAAATGATTACGGCAGCATCAAATAAATAATGTATTTTGGTGGCAAAGGGAGTAGGAGTTTCCTGCTCCCTTTTTTACTAAAAAAAGCTGTTAAATGGATAAAAATGAGAGGAGGTATGTAAAGGATGGAAAAGTATGCAATAGAGATGTTGAATATCACGAAAAAATTTCCCGGCATCATAGCAAACGATAATATCACTTTACAGCTGAAGAAAGGTGAAATCCATGCGCTGTTGGGAGAGAATGGTGCGGGAAAGTCAACACTGATGAGTGTGCTTTTTGGTCTGTATCAGCCTGAGGAGGGTGAGATTCACAAGGATGGAAAAAAGGTTGCCATTAACAACCCGAATGATGCCAATGATCTGGGAATCGGAATGGTTCATCAGCATTTTAAACTGGTAGAATGCTTCAGTGTCCTTGACAACATTATTCTGGGAGTGGAGACAACCAAGAGAGGATTGCTCCAAAAGGATGAGGCAAGGAAGAAGGTTGTAGCCCTGTCTGAAAAGTATGGTCTTGCCGTAGATCCAGATGCGCTGATCGAGGACATTACGGTTGGTATGCAGCAGAGAACGGAAATTCTGAAGATGCTTTACCGTGACAATGAGATTCTTATCTTTGACGAGCCGACGGCTGTGCTGACACCGCAGGAGATTCAGGAGCTCATGACGATTATGAGGAATCTGGCGGCAGAGGGTAAGAGTATTCTCTTTATCACACATAAGCTTGCGGAGATTATGCAGGTGGCAGACCGCTGCAGCGTTCTCAGAAAAGGCAAGTATATCGGAACGGTAGATATTAAAGATACAACACCGGAAAAGCTCTCAGCCATGATGGTAGGGCGTGACGTTAATTTCGTAGTAGAGAAGAAGCCTTCTGAGCCGGGAGATGTTGTTCTTGATATCAAAGGTATGACGGTTGCATCAAAACGTCATAAAAATAATGCAGTAAATAATGTGTCTCTTCAGGTACACAGAGGAGAGATTGTTTGTATCGCCGGTATTGACGGAAATGGACAGACAGAGTTTGTATATGGATTATCCGGGCTGGAGCCATTAAAGAGTGGAACGATCACTATGGATGGTGAGGATATTACAAATATGCCGATTCGAAAGAGACTGACCTCAGGAATGAGCCATATTCCGGAAGACAGGCACAAATATGGATTGGTTCTGGACTATTCTCTGGAAGATAACATTGTTCTTCAGAGATACTTTGAGCCGCAGTTTACGAACAAATTTGGTTTCCTGAAGCGAAAAGAGATTCGGGAATATGCAAACCGTCTGATCGAACAGTATGACGTGCGTTCCGGTCAGGGTGCGATCACAAAAGCACGCTCTATGTCCGGTGGTAATCAGCAGAAAGCGATTATCGCCCGTGAGATTGACAAGAATCCGGAGCTGCTGATTGCAGTTCAGCCGACCAGAGGATTGGACGTAGGAGCGATCGAATATATTCATAAGCAGCTTGTCGCGCAGCGTGACGCGGGCAAGGGAGTCCTTCTTATCAGTCTGGAGCTTGACGAAGTAATGAATGTATCGGATAGAATTTTGGTAATGTATGAGGGTGAGATCGTAGGAGAATTTGATCCGAAGAAGGTTACGGTTGAAGAACTCGGTCTCTACATGGCTGGCTCAAAGAGAAAGGAGGCAGGAGCAAATGAGTAAAGAACCGAAGAAAAAAGAGAGCATTTTAAGAAACAGCGGCGTTCAGACTATCATTGGATCACTGCTTTGTATTATCATCGGCCTCCTTATCGGTTACATCGTGCTGCTGATTATTAATCCGGGCGGCGCAGGCAAAGCGATCCTTGCGATTTTAAAGAACTTCCTTTATTATCCGAGTGCTGTGGCGGCAACAAAGTATTTTGGAACGACACTGGTAAAAGCATCCGCGCTTTTGATGTGTTCGCTGTCGGTACTGTTTGCCTGGAAGGTAGGTCTGTTTAATATCGGTGCGGCAGGACAGTATGTAATCGGAGTAGGAGCCTGCCTCTACTGTGGTTTGAAGCTTAGTATGCCCTGGTATGCATGTCTGATTATTGCAATCATCGCGGCGGCGCTTGTTGGGGGACTTTCAGGAGCGCTCAAGGCATATTTTAACGTAAATGAAGTTATTTCCTGTATCATGCTGAACTGGATCGGACTTTATGCAGTGAACATGCTGCTTACGAAGGTAAAGGAGCAGTCCACTCCTTACACAAGACCACTGGGAAGCACCAATAAAAGTGCGCTGCTTCCGAATGCAGGACTTGATAAACTGTTTGCAAACAATGAGTTTGCAACGATTGGGCTTATACTGGCCGTTGTGATGGCGATCCTTGTATGGATTGTCCTGGAAAAGACCAAATTAGGTTATGAGCTGAAAGCGACCGGTATGAATAAGAATGCTGCAAAATACTGTGGTATGCGTGAGAAGAGAAACATCATCTTAACAATGATAATTGCCGGCGGATTGGCTGGAATGGGAGCTGGAATCTTTTATCTGACAGGAATCGAGCAGTGGATGGTTCAGCAGACAAGCGTTCCGGCGATGGGCTTTAATGGAATCGCGGCAGCTTTCCTTGGCGGTTCTAATCCGATTGGAGTAATCTTTTCATCTTACTTTATCCAGCATATTACCAGCGGCGGCAGCTATGTGGATAAGACAATGTACTGTACGCAGATTTCAGACCTGATTTCAGCGTTTATTATTTACCTGTGCGGCTTCGTACTTTTCTTCAAGATGTGGTTGAACAGATACCTGAATAAGAGAGATGAAAAACGGGCTGCAAAAGAACAGAAAGGAGGCGAAGCATAATGTTGTTATTAATTCAGTATACATTAATATTTGCTTCTGTTCTGGTGCTCGTAGCACTTGGCGGATGTTTTTCAGAGCATAGCGGTATTATTAACATTGGTCTGGAGGGCATCATGGTTATTGGAGCGCTGGGAGGCGCGCTGATGATGAAATATCTTCCGGCTGGAACGGCTGCTCCGCTTGTAATCATTCTTGTTATTCTGGCGAGCGTTGTGGTTGGAATGATTTTCTCCCTGCTTCTGGGAGTTGCGGCCATTAAGTTTAATGCAGACCAGACACTGGTTGGTACGGCACTCAATCTTCTGGGACCGGCAATTGCGGTTGTATTAGTTAGAGCAATCAATACTGCTGAGAGTGTAGATAACGTGTCTTCTACGGTTGCTTACGGGCATGCAAAGAAAGCATTTATTTTGAATATCGGCAAATTTGAGTTTAACTGGTTTATGCTTCTGGCGCTGCTGATTCTGATTGCTTCATACGTTATATTGTATAAGACAAAATTTGGTCTGAGACTCTGCGCATGTGGTGAGCATCCACAGGCAGCGGATTCCGTAGGTATCAACGTATATAAGATGCGTTATGCAGGCGTTCTTATCTCTGGAGCATTAGGCGGCCTCGGAGGACTTGTATATATTACTGCAGGCGTTAGTGAGTGGAAATTTGAAAATGGTGTGGCAGGTTTTGGATTCCTGGCATTGGCGGTTATGATCTTCGGACAGTGGAGACCGACCAATATCGGACTTGCAGCACTTCTGTTCGGAATGTTCCGAGCACTGTCTAACGTATATACAGGATTTGACGCACTGGTAGCACTGAAACTGCCAAGTACCGTATATAATATGCTTCCTTATATTATTTCTCTGATCGTGCTTGTATTTGTTTCCAAGAAATCCAGAGCGCCGAAGGCGGAAGGTATACCTTACGATAAGGGACAGCGCTAGACGATGGAGTCTGATTATTCCGGGGAGATGTATCTTCCCGGAATAACTAATTAAATAGTAGAGAGGATAGATAAACATGAAGAATTATTCTGAAGATGCAAGCAGACAATATCATATACAGGTGGCAGAAGGAGAAGTGGGCCGCTATGTGATTATGCCGGGCGATCCGAAAAGATGTGTAAAGATTGCTCAGTATTTTGATGATCCGGTTTTGATTGCAGACAATAGAGAATATGTGACATATACCGGAACGCTGGATGGAGTGAAAGTCAGTGTAACCTCTACCGGAATCGGCGGACCCTCCGCATCCATTGCCATGGAAGAACTGTACAAATGCGGCGCCGATACCTTCATCCGCATCGGAACCTGCGGCGGTATGCAGACCAATGTGAAGAGCGGCGACGTTGTGGTCGCTACGGGAGCGATCCGCATGGAAGGAACCAGCAGAGAGTATGCACCGTTGGAATTTCCGGCTGTGGCAGATCTTTCGGTAACGAATGCACTGGTAGATGCGGCAAAAGAAAAAGGCTATCCATTCCATACAGGTGTGGTACAGTGTAAAGACGCATTTTATGGACAGCATGAGCCGGAGACAAAACCGGTAAGCTATGAACTGATGAACAAGTGGGAAGCCTGGAAGAGACTTGGATGCCTGGCATCTGAGATGGAATCGGCAGCGATGTTTATTGTTGCGAGCCATCTGCGTGTAAGAGCAGGTTCCTGCTTCCTGGTGGTTGCAAATCAGGAAAGAGAGAAGCTGGGATTGGAAAATCCGGTTGTACACGATACGGACATGGCGATTCAGGTGGCAGTGGAAGCAATCCGCAGCCTGATTCGGGAAGATCAGAAAAAAGAAAAAGAATAGGAGAGCAGAACATGAATGAAGTTTTAAAACATGTAGATCATACATTACTGTCACAGACAGCCACATGGGAAGAAATCAAGCAGATTTGCGACGATGCTATAAAGTATCAGACAGCCTCTGTATGCATTCCGCCAAGCTATGTAAAGCAGGCGAGTGAATATGTGCAGGATAAGATGGCGGTTTGTACGGTAATCGGATTCCCGAACGGATATATGACGACAAAGACAAAAGAGTTCGAGACAAAGGATGCCATTGCTAATGGCGCGGCAGAGATTGATATGGTGATCAATATCGGCTGGCTGAAGGATAAAAAGTACGATCTGATCGAGGAAGAAATCCGTACCCTAAAGGCAGCCTGCGGAGAGAAAATCCTGAAGGTTATTATTGAGACCTGCCTTCTGACAGATGAGGAGAAGGTTAAGATGTGCGAGATCGTGACCAAGGCTGGCGCGGACTATATTAAGACATCCACCGGATTTTCAAAAGCCGGCGCAACCTTTGAGGATATCGAGCTGTTTGCGAAGCATATCGGACCGAACGTTAAGATGAAGGCAGCCGGTGGAATTTCATCTATGGATGATGCTGAGAAGTTCCTTTCACTGGGGGCGGACCGCCTTGGAACAAGCCGGATCATTAAGATTGTGAAAAACGAAGCGGCATCCGGATATTAAGATATGGAGGTATTCACGGATGGATAAAAAACTTGCAGAGGAAATGATTGAGCTGGCAATAGAGCAGCTTAAGTTTTCTTATACACCGTATTCTGGGTTTAAGGTTGGAGCAGCACTTCTGGCGAAAGACGGAAAATTCTATACAGGATGTAATATAGAGAATGCATCCTATACTCCTACAAACTGTGCGGAACGGACGGCCTTTTTTAAAGCGGTCAGTGAAGGAGTGACGGAATTTCGGGCGATTAGTATCGTAGGCGGGAAGGATGGAATCCTGACGGAGTATGCGGCGCCCTGTGGTGTATGCCGGCAGGTAATGATGGAATTCTGTGACCCGGATACGTTTCAGATTATTCTGGCTACCAGCAAAGAGCAGTATGAGATCTTTACATTAAGGGATCTTATGCCGCTGGGCTTTGGCCCGGATAATCTTATTTAACAGAAATAATATCTTATTGAACATTGGCAGTTCGATAAGTATAGATATGAGGTGAGACTGAAATGAGCAAATATAAGAGAATATTTGTAATTGTTCTGGATTCACTTGGAATTGGTGCTATGCCGGATTCTCCGAAATTCGGAGATCATGAAGTGGATACTTTTGGACATATTTTAGAGAAAATGGGGACCCTGGACATCCCGAATCTTAAAAAGCTTGGTATGCTGAATCTTCACACAGCAGGAGAAATGAAAGGCGTAGAGAAACCGGCCGGCCGCTTTATGCGTCTTGGAGAGACCAGCAACGGCAAGGATACGATGACCGGACACTGGGAGATGATGGGAATCAAAACGGAGCAGCCGTTCCAGACATTTACGGATACCGGATTTCCGCCCGAATTGATTGCAGAGCTGGAAAAACGGTGCGGAAAGCGGGTTATTGGTAATAAGAGCGCCAGTGGAACAGCGATCATTGAAGAGCTTGGCGAAGAAGAAATTAACACAGGAGCGATGATTGTCTATACGTCGGCAGACTCTGTACTTCAGATCTGCGGAAATGAAGAGACATTTGATCTTGAGAACCTGTATCGCTGCTGTGAGATCGCAAGAGAGATAACCATGAAGGATGAGTGGAGAGTGGGACGGGTCATTGCAAGACCGTATGTAGGCAAAAAGAAAGGCGAGTTCAAACGGACCAGCAATCGCCATGATTATGCCCTGAAGCCTACGGGAGCAACTGCGCTGAATGCTTTGAAGGACGCAGGCTTTGATGTGATTGGCGTAGGCAAGATCAACGATATTTTCTGCGGAGAAGGAATTACCGAGACTCATCATTCAAACAGCTCTGTTCACGGTATGGAACAGACAATAGAAATCTGCAGGAAGGATTTTAACGGATTGTGTTTTGTGAATCTTGTTGATTTCGACGCGCTGTGGGGACACCGCAGAGATGTGGAAGGATACGGAAAAGAGATCGAAAAGTTTGACAAAAATCTGGGCGTTTTACTGGAAGAGCTGCGGGAGGATGATCTTCTGATTCTGACGGCAGACCATGGAAATGACCCGACTTATACCGGTACAGATCATACAAGAGAATACGTTCCGTTTATATCCTATTCGAAAAAGATGGAAGATGGCGGAGCCCTGGAAAATGAGGATACCTTTGCAGTGATTGGAGCGTCTGTGGCAGAAAATTTTGGAGTAGATATGCCGGAGGGAACGATTGGTAAATCTATTCTGGATCAATTAGTATAGGGCAAAAGGGACAGAGAATTGAAGAAAGAAAAAATATGGAAACTGGTTCTGGCATTTTGCGGGATTGTTCTGGTTGGGACAGGCGTGGCATTTAACGCTGCCGCAGCATTGGGGAATGACCCGGTAGGGATTGTGTATGATGGAATCAGAAATGCGGCAAACCTTTCTTCGGAGCAGCTGGGAATGGCCTCGAATATTGTAAATGCAGTACTGGTTGTCCTGGTATTTTTTACAGGAAGACATTATGTGAATATCGGTACTTTTGTTTATATTATCCCGTATGGAGTTATTGTTGATTTGGGAGGGAGACTGTATCATTTGCTGTTCCACACCCAGACATTGACTGTGCAGATAGCAGGGGCGACAATTGGGTGTCTGCTGCTTTACACGGGCGTTGCCATGTATATTGCAACAGATATTGGATTAGATCCATTTACAGGAGTAGTAATGGTGATCAGGGACAGGCTTGGCAAGGAGTACAGAGTAGTAAAGATATGCTTTGATATATGCTGTATTGTTCTTGGCTTTGTACTTGGCGGAAAGCTTGGGGTGATTACTATTATAACGGCTTTGACAGCAGGACCGGTGATTCAATTTCTTGCTGATTTGATAGGGAAACTGATGAAAAAAAGCGGATGGCTCAGTTAAGAGCGGCTGTGACGTGAGAAAGGAGAATAATGCGGTGGAATATAAGGCACTATATGAAGCATTACCATTTCTAAAGAACGTTAGCAGAGAAAGACGAGAACAGTTTGAAGAATATTTTAAAAGTGCACCGCTGTGGCTTTTGGATGCATTCCAGATAGAAGAAGTGAAAAAGGGCACAGTGTTTGTGAGGGAAGGAGAACCGGCAGATACGATATTTTTCGTGGTGAAAGGAAGTATCGAAGCGACGGATTATCGTGTTTATGGGACACCTTATGACTATATGCGGTTTGACAAGGTTTACGCACACGGGGGAATGGAGTTTATTATGGATCTGAATACCTATATGACAAACCTCCGGACGCTTACAGACTGTACAGTTGCAAAGCTTCCCAGAGCAACATTTGAGAAATGGATGTATTCAGATATTCAGGCGCTGAAGCATGAGGCAAAGCTGATGGGCGGATATTTGCTGGAGGAAGGGAGAAACAACAGACTTTTTCTTTTCATGCAGGGAGCGGACAGATTGGCGCTGCTGTTTGTGGATCGCTATGAGCGATATAGTAAGAATGGCATTTTGTATGTCAAAGGAGGCAGGCAGAGCCTGGCGGATGAAACAGGACTTTGTGTGAAAAGCATAAGCAGAGGTGTAAAAAAATTTTTGGAGGAAGGTCTGATTACGAAAGAGGGTAACCAGATCATGATTGACGAAGGGCAGTATGAAGGGTTAAAGGAAATCGTTTCCCAAAAAGTTGATTTGGGCCATTGAGAGAAAGGAGGGAGGAAATGAGTGAAATTTACAGGAAACTGGAGGTTTGCTTAAAAAGCGTAAGGGCAAAAACGGATTTTAAACCTGAAGTGGCGCTGATTCTTGGGTCAGGGCTCGGCGATTATGCAGATGAGATTCAGATTGAACAGACCATCGATTATACAGAAATTGAAGGATTCCCGACCTCGACGGTAGCAGGACATAAGGGAAGATTTGTATTTGGCTATGTCAATGAGGTTCCGGTTGTTATCATGCAGGGAAGAGTTCACTATTATGAAGGATATCCAATGTCTGACGTAGTTCTTCCAACACGCCTGATGGGAATGATGGGAGCGAAAAAGCTGATTCTTACGAATGCGGCCGGAGGTTCAAATTTTGATTATAAGCCAGGAGATTTTATGCTGATTACAGATCATATTACCACCGGCGTTCCGAGTCCGCTGATTGGAGCAAATCTGGACGAACTGGGTCCGAGATTTCCGGATATGAGCGAGGTATACAGCGTTCGTATGCGTGAGATCATAAAGAAGGTAGCGAAAGAAATGCAGATCAGGCTGCAGGAAGGTGTTTATGTACAGCTTACCGGACCGAACTATGAGACGCCGGCGGAGATTCGGATGTGCAGAAGCTGGGGCGCAGACGCAGTAGGTATGAGCACTGCCTGTGAGGCAATGGCTGCGCGTCATATGGGTATGGAAGTGTGCGGAATCTCATGTATTACGAATCTGGCAGCAGGAATGTCATCGGAGCAGCTTGACCATAAGGAGGTCCAGGAGACCGCAGACCGTGTGGCAAGCCAGTTCAAGGCGCTGATCACAGGAATCATAAGCAGCATTTAGCATTCTGAAAGACATCAGAACAGGAATATTTTAACCAGGACTTTACACTATTTTGAATATAATAGGATAGTTCTCATGTAAAGTTCTGCGTGATAATATTAGTTGTCTGAGGGGAGAGACAGGAGGTATTTATGAAAAAAGGGAAACATGGGATAGTGTCACGGATCTTTGCGGCAGCCCTTGCTGTTATGCTGATTTGTGGCAGTATCAGTATTCCGGCAGCAGCGGCGGGAGAAACCGAGACGATTGCTGCATGGGAGTACACAGCAGCAGTATCGAATGCTCTGACGAAAGCAGATCCTGCAGGAGCAACCACAGGAAGCGGTTCGCTGTGGGTAGAAGGAGCAGCTTATACAGGATATAGCTCGAAAAGCCTGTGTGCAAATGGGTGGAGTGACGGGGCCTGGTATGTTTCTGCCAATGCAGCGAACTATCAGAACCTGACATTTTCGGCAAAAATGCGTTCCTCTAATACGGGGCCTGCAAATTTCCAGCTGGAATACTCGCTGGATGGGGCATCCTGGACAATCGTGGAGGGTGGTTCTGTCAGCATCACTTCTACAAGTCTGACAGAGAAATGGACAGACTTTAGTCTTCCGGCGGAATTGGCCGGACAGAGTTTTATTCTGCGTGTACACCAGGCTGACGATGTCAGTGTAAATGGCGGTACAGTAGCTGCGTCTGGAACGAGCAATATTAACAGTATCGCCATTAAAGGTGTGAAAACAGGGGATACGCCGGACCCAGATCCAACACCGGATCCGGACCCGACGCCAGACCCGACACCGGCAGACCTGGTCGGAGCACGGATCAGTGAACTGAAGGATGGCGATGTGGCTGTAATGTATAATGCTGAGAAAAAGATGGCAATGACTGCTACGGCAAGCGGAACGAGACTTGCCGGAGTTTCTGCAGAGCCGTCAGCAGATGATATTTTAACAGCGCCGGAGGGAGCGGCCGTGTTAAAGGTATCTGTGGATGAGAATGGATATTATACATTTGTCTGTGATGGGAAATATCTTACTACAGGAGCTACGGGCGGAAGCCTGACGCTGGAGGACAGTGCGAGTGCGTATAGTCTTTGGGCACTGGAGCCGGCTGATGAGAATGGCGGATACTTAGTGAGAAGTGTCAATGCTGCGTATAATGGCAATAATAATCAGTACATAGAGTATTATAGTACCTTTACAACCTATGGTTATAAAGAGTCAAATAAAGCGATACATCTGATGAATTTCTACCGGGCAGAGGCGCCTGTCTCCAGAGATTACACGGTTGAGGAAGATACGGTCCTTAACGTAGCACAGTGGGCAGGAATGGTCACAGAAGGTCTGACAGAGGTCAAAGGTGATTTATTTAAGTCAGGCGATATGCTGGATGCTGATGCAATTTATACAGCGGTAGTAAACGGCAAGACAGTGGCTCCTTATACAAAGGGAGGAAACAGCGATAATCCACTTTATTATATGGGCGGGGCCGGTTTGGGTTCCGGAAGTGACGATTATATTCAGCTTGCATTATCCTCATTAGGATATGCAAATATGAATCTTTCTTTCCGGCTTCGTGCAAGCAATTCAGGAGCAGGTTCTTTTCAGGTACAGTATTCTACGGATGGAACGAGCTTTAAGAATTTTACAACAGGAGAATATTCTTACAAGTACACCTCTTACAGCTCAGACGGTACATCCACTGATGTAAGCAAAGAGGGAGAAATTAAGGACGGAATTGCGAAGACAAGCTATGCGCCGGGCAACTATGTGAACTTTAGCTTTGATGTGCCGACAGAAGCAGAGAATGCAGAGAAACTGTATATCCGTCTGGTGCCGGGAACTGATAAAGCAAATGGAAAAGAAGGAACACCAGGGGCAACTGCAACCCTTCGTATGGATTCTGTGGTTCTTACAGGAAGTCCGATTATCTCAGAAGCAATCTGCGATTATGTAAAAGCAGAGCCTGCATCGGGAGAAGCTTCCGTAGGAACTGAGGTTACACTGAGCTGCGGTACAGAAGGAGCAGTGATCTACTATTCTGTAAACGGCCAGGAATATCAGATTTATGATGAGAACGCGAAACCAGTTCTTAATGAAATGCCTGTAAACATCAGAACCTATGCGGCAAAGGATGGACTTACAGATAGTATTAAAGTCATTTATACCTATACATTGGGTAAGGTTAAAACCGTAAAGGCGTCCCCGAACGGCGGAGCGGTTATGAAGGATACGGAAGTAACCTTAAAGTGTGATACAGAGGGAGCAACGATTCTGTATTCTGAAGATGAAGGAACAACCTGGACAGAATATACGGATAAACTGGTTCTGTCAGAGCTTCCAAAGAGCTATCAGGTTAAGGCAGTGAAGGAAGGCTATGAAGAAAGCAATGTTCTGACACTTTCCTACACCGAAAGAACCAGCGAGAAGTACAGCATTTATTTTGGACAGCTTCACTCACACACCAGTTATTCAGATGGAGCGGGTTCAGCTGACAGTGCATTTAAGCATGCAAGCACGGAAGTTGATAATCTTGATTTCCTTGCAGTGACAGACCACTCTAATTCTTTCGACAACACAAATGCTGCTAATATCAATGATGGCAGCATGAGTGAAGAATGGGTAGAGGGTCATGCACTGGCAGATCAGTATACCACAGATGATTTTGTTGGTATTATGGGATTTGAGATGACCTGGTCTAACGGACTTGGCCACATGAATACCTTTAATTCCGATGGATTCCAGAGCAGGACGCAGACAGAGTATTCTACTTACAGCACAGCGCTGCAGAACTATTACTCAACACTGAAGACTTCTCCGAATTCAATTTCACAGTTTAACCATCCGGGAACAACCTTTGGTGATTTCAGCGATTTCGCTCACTATGATGAAGAGAGTGACAAACTGATTACAACGATTGAGGTTGGTAACGGAGAAGGCGCAATCGGAAGCAGCGGATACTTCCCGTCTTATCAGTATTATCAGAGAGCGCTGGATAAGGGCTGGCATGTAGCTCCAACCAACAACCAGGACAACCATAAGGGTCTGTGGGGCGATGCGAATACAGCACGAAGCGTTGTATTGGTAGACAGCCTTACACGCGACAATATTTATGACGCAATGCGCAATTACCGTGTATATGCTACAGAGGACAATGATCTCAGTATCTACTATACGCTGGATGGATATGAGATGGGTTCCATTCTGACAGAAGGACAGACTGGAGATACCGTAAATATCAAAGCAGAACTGAGCGATCCGACAGATAAGGCAATCGGCAAAGTTCAGGTTATCACAAATGGCGGACTTGTTCTGGCAGAACAGGATGTAGCTACTAATGA
This sequence comes from Eubacteriales bacterium, assembly GCA_030524585.1. Lineage (GTDB taxonomy): Bacteria > Bacillota > Clostridia > Lachnospirales > Lachnospiraceae > Claveliimonas. The sequence continues at coordinate 21,732 of JAUNGJ010000002.1, forward strand.
AGAAACCGTAGAATTTACAGTAGAAAATAAATACTCTTACTACTACCTGAAGGTTGTTGAAGGTGACAGTGATATTGCAGTGACAGCACCGGTATGGGTAGGAGAGGTAGAAGCTGCAGGTATTAACAGCTTTACTACGGATGAGGTGCTTCCTGTTCAGGGACAGGCGCTTACAGCAAACTTAGAGCTGTACAATAATGAAGATGAAGCCATGACGATTAACTCCATTACATTCTCAGTAGACGGAGAGATCGTACATACGGCAGATCTTGCGGCAGCAGGTCTTACAAGTGTTCCGGCTATGGGAACAGCAAATTACAGCTTTGACTATACTTATGACAAAGTTGGAAGCATGGAGATTACAGCTACTGTTGATGCAACATTGAGCGGTGCAGCGAAGGTATACGAAAGCAATCTGAAGCTTACCTATGTAACACCGGAGATGGTAACGAAGGTCATTATCGACGGATCACACTATAATGATTATGTTACAGGTTATTATGGCGCAAACATGGGCAACTTTACCAAGATTGCAGGACAGAAGAATGTTAAGGTCGAGATTGTAACAGATAAGATCACACCTGAAACACTGGCAGACTGTGCACTGCTTGTTGTTTCCGCACCGGCGAGAAGATCTGGAACGGCAAACGCAGGCGACTATGTTCAGAGCTGGTTTGAGGATAAATTTATCGAAACGGTGAAAGCATACGTGGAAAATGGCGGAAGCGTTGCAGTATGTGGTCTGGCAGACTACCAGGATAAGTCTCAGTCAGATCCTGACAAACATGCGTCAGCTCAGCTTAATAAGCTTCTGGAAGCCATAGGATCTACAATGCGTATTAATGATGATGAGGTATACGATCCGGTTAACAATGGCGGTCAGTTCTATCGTCTGTATCCATCTGTGTTTAATATGGAATCCAAATGGACGGCCGGTATCATAACAAGTGATGATAATCCGGATAATTACCAGAAGTACAGCCAGTATTCAGGATGCTCTGTAGACCCAGGCGAGGGTACATGGCTGGTAAAAGGCTTTGACACTACTTACTCTGTAGACTCTGACAAGGACGGCGTCGGCAATACAGACGAGATTGAGACAGATGACAGCTATGGCTATCATATCGTTACTCCAAAAGGCCAGGTTGTGTTCTTAGCAAGCGAGGATACAGCAGGCGGCGGAACTGTTTTTGCAGCAGGCGGTGTATTCCTGTCTGACTTCGAGGTGGCAGCAGAGCTTGACAATCCGTTTGATCTTGCATATGCAAACCGCACCATCGCTGAGAATATTCTGGATGCGGTGACAGTAGAACTTACGCCAATGTCAATTGCAGAGTTCCGTCAGATGGACATGGGAGAAGTAGGTGCTATTGAAGGATATGTGACCGCAGGAACAAGCAATGAGTATAACACATTCTTTGATACAATTTATGTGCAGGATGATACGGCAGGTATTACGGTATTCCCATATGCTGAGCAGGGACTTGAAATCGGTACGAAGGTAAAGATTACCGGATATGTGGATGCTTATCAGGGAGATAAGGAAATCCAGGTTATGAGTGTAAAGGTTCTTGCAGATGCGGAGAAGAAGATCTATGAACCGGAGAAGCTGAGTGCAGCGGATGCCATGAATTATGAACTGAGCGGCGGCAAGCTGGTACAGGTGCAGGGCAAGGTAACAGGATTGCTTCTTGATGATACAGGAAAGGGAGTATCCCAGTTCTGGCTTGATGACGGAAGCGGTCAGAAAGCAAATGTATTTATTGATGGATACATCAATTCCGGTACAACAGGAAAGAACGAACTGGCATCCTTCGTAAAAGAAGGTGCAACTGTATCGGCAGTTGGTCTGGTATATGCACATCCGGAGGGAGAATCTGAAGAGTCGGTTATCTGCCTGAGAGTCCGCAATGTAGACGAGATTGTCGCAGTTGCAGTTTCGGATGGAGTAAATAAGGACGACCTTCAGAATGAAGTGACGAATGCACCATCTAAGCCGCAGAGCAGCTACACAGAGGAAAGCTGGAAGGCATATCAGAACGCATTGGATAAGGCATTGGAAGTACTTGCAGATCCAGATGCATCACAGGCAGATGTAGATGCAGCACTGAAGGCGCTTCAGGAGGCAAAGGCTGGACTGAAGGAAATCACGGCAGATAAGCCGGGCAATAATGCTGGCACTAATAAGCCGGGAAATAGCAATTCCGATACAAAGAAGTCTGGCGAAGTATCCAGGACAGGAGATGTGGCGCCGATTGCGCTGATCATCGTATTACTTCTTATCAGCGGCGGAACAATTGCTGTATTGACGGTGCGCAGAAGGAGAAGATACAGATAAGTAACGATAGTAAGGTGGAACAGGATGAGACAAACGAAAAGCGATAAAAAAACAGAAAATTATCAGATGAAACAGCCTGTGACGACCAAGCATCGAAGGATAGGAAAGAAGGCAGGCAGTCTGGCGTTTTTAGCGCTGGCTGCCATCCTTTTTTGTGCTTTGCTGTATTACGCAAATTATGACAGGCCGACGTATACCAGCAGTGATACGTCAGGAATTGAATATGAGGTCGGAAAAGTAACCGGAATTCTTGCGGATAACAAGGTTGCGGACGAAAGTGTGGAAGGACAGTGGCTTGGCACCATGGATCTCCAGATTGAAATTCTGACCGGGCGTTACAAGGGACAGTCTGTGAATGTGACGAATTATTTCAGTGCTTTGTATAATGTTCGGGTGGAACAGGGAGATAAAGTGTCAATCAGAATCGATACATCGGAAGATGGCTATCAGGTGTCGATCTATAACTATTACCGGGTGCCTCAGATGATTGGCTGTGTGCTGGTATTCCTTCTTCTTCTCATTATTATAGGCGGGAAGAAAGGGGCAAAATCAGCTGCGGGATTAATCTTTACGATGGTGTGTATCCTCTGGCTTCTGCTTCCTCTTGCACTAAAAGGATATCCGCCGCTTTGGGTTACCATTTTTCTGATATTGATTTGCAATCTGCTCACCTTTTATCTGGTGGACGGTATCCAGGCTAAGACGATAGTGGCTGCTGCCGGAAGCGTCTGCGGCGTGCTTGCAGGGGCAGGGTTTGCCATGCTGGCGCAGGCAGTGATGTCAGTGACAACCTATCAGATGGACGAGGCGGAGACATTGCTGCTGATTACGACGACTACCAGACTTGAGGTTAAGGATCTGTTTCTGTGCGGCATATTGATTGCATGTATGGGAGCAGTTATGGATGTTGCAATGAGTATCGCATCTGCGGTTGCAGAGATCCACAGTGTAAATCCGCAGATGGGAAGGAAAGAACTATTCCGTTCGGGAATGAATATTGGCCGTGATGCCATGGGGACAATGTCAAACACACTGATCCTTGCATTTGCCGGAAATTCATTGAATATGATCCTGATGATCTACTCCTACGGGGTTGGATTCCAGCAGCTAATGAATACGGATTTTGTGGCAATTGAGGTAATACGCAGTATCGCGGGCAGTATAGGAATTATCTGTACCGTTCCGATCGTAGCATTCATTTCGGCGGCGTATTTTGGGAAAAATACAGATTAACAAAGCACGGTTATAGGGAGTGCAAGTAATTTTTCGCAGGGGATATTACATTACCTGGTAGAAATTAAAAGAAAAACTTATTTCTATTAGGGGGAAAGGAATGAAAATATGAAAAAGATATCTAAAAGATTATGCTCTCTGGTATTGGTAATGATGATGGTATTCTCTTACGTACCAGCAGTAGCAGCAGCTGACCTGGATGATACTGCGAATGTGGAAAGCACAGAGTCATTGGATGCAGAGAACACGGAAGCAGTAGAGTCAGAAGCAGATACTGAAGAACCACAGGCAGATGCGCCGGATACGGATTCTGATTTAGAAGAGCCTGCTGCACAGGCAGATCCTGCAGAAGGCACAGAGGACTATGAAGGCTGGGATACCATTAAAGTATTTGAGACGACAGATATTCATGGCTGGATTACAGATGTCTCTACTTATAAGGAAGAGACTTTCCAGTATCGTCTGGCTTACATTGCTAAGATTGTAAATGATGCACGTGCAAATACAGAAGCTTACGATGATGTTCTGCTTTTGGATACCGGTGATATTTACCAGGGAACACCGCACTCTAACCTGACCTATGGCGCAGCGCTTCTTGCAGCATTTGACGCTATGGAATACGATGCAGTCGGACTTGGAAATCATGAATTTGACTGGGATGTAACAACCTATGCAGCCGATTCTGATGGAACGATGGCGCCTTATGAGATTGGCGACTATAAGGGAGATTCTGATATTCCGGTATTGATGAGTAATTTATACTATGCGGGAACGAAGAACCGGGTTGATTTTACACAGGATTATACAGTAGTAGAAAAAGCTGGTCATAGAGTAGCTATTATTGGCTGGGCTGACGACTACAGAGCTGATATCAAGGCTTCTCAGATAGCACCGTATGAAATTGACGATGATATGAACAAACTGAATACATTGGCATCAGAAGTTAAGGAGAAGGAAGAAGCAGATATCGTGATCGTTCTGGCACATGCTGATCCGGCTCCTATTGCAGATGCATTGGATCCGAATGTGGTTGATCTGGTAGCAGGAGGACATACTCATCAGAGAACAAATGGAACTTCTGAGGTAACTGGTATTGATTATATGCAGGGCTATCGTTATGCTTACGGCTATTCTACAACTGAGATTAAAATTAGTCCGGAGGGAGAAGTTGACGTAGTTACACCTACATATGTCGATACTGCTTATAATTATGATCTGGTTCCAAATCTGTATTATAAGGATGGAAACAATACGGCATTGGATCCGGAAATCGTTAAAATCAGTCAGGCTGCATGGGATGCAGTAAAAGGCGAGATGTATGAGGTACTGTGTACGGTTGACCAGAGCATTACCAGATCCTATATTGATCCGGCAAATGGTACCACTTCTATCGCAGGCAGCTGGATTGCAGAACTGATGTTGGCTGCAACGAAAGAGTACAATACGGTTGCTGCATTTGCTAACCGCGGTGGCGTCCGTGCAGATCTGGTAATGGAACCAGGGGCAGCGACAAGAGATATTACAGTTGCAGATATTTATACGATTTCTCCGTTTGGTAATCGTACATTGACATTTGCGATTACAGGACAGCAGATGGCGCAGCAGTTGGAGAATGCTCTGATAGGCTTAAATCCGGAGATTGGTATTGAGGGCGGATACAGTAATTCAAACTATGGCGATCAGTTCGCGGGTATCACCATGACTTACAGAGTGGTAGACGGCGGTATTAAGGTGGTTTCTATCATCACAGATGATGGAGAGATCATTGATGTTAATGACAATACAAAGACATATAATGTATGTACGAATGAATACTGTGCAACACTTCCGGGATCTGTGTTTGAAAACATGACTCCGCTGGTAAAGCTGGATGATGCTCCGATCGATAACCTCAGCACAATTGAAGCCCTTCGTGAACGTCGTGATACAGTAGGTCTTGCAATGGAACTGGATACCAGCGTTCATTCCATGACTATTGAAAATAAGATTCAGCAGATTACAGATGCAGTAGACGAGTATGATGCAGCAAACGTAACATCTGCAGATAAAGCAGCACTGGAAGGCCTGTTGACTGAGATTGATGCACTGTTTGCATCAGACAGTCTGTCAGAAGCAGAAGCTGCTGCATTACAGTCTGCGAAAGCAGATATTGCGGAAATGCTGGCAAAAATTGCTGAGGCTGACAATAAAGGTGATGGAGAAGAAGGTAATGGCAGCGATAATGTAAAACCAGCTGACAAAACCGATAATAAGACGGCTGGAAAAGGCGGTAAGGCTGCCAGAACTGGAGACACAAATGAAGTTATGCCTTGGGCAGTTATGCTGATGATCGGCGCTGTGGGCATTGCCGGTGTAGCAGAAACATCCAGAAGAAAACAAAAAAGAGGTTAATTTCTTCATATAATGATTTATAGTAAAATGAAAAGCCTGATTCTACAAAAGAGTCAGGCTTTTGTCGCTATTTATATTCAAATCCACTTGGTTCGCAGAGTGGTTTTTCTAACAGCTCAGGATTGGCGAAAATATGTTTTATCAATTTCAGACTGCGGGCAAAATAGAATCCATCTGCGATTCGCTCATCCAATGTGGCGCCGATGTCGATCAAATCGCGGATTTCCCTGTGACCGTCCGGCATTAGAACCTCATCCTTGTGAAGCGTTCCGATAGTAATCATAATGCTGTTTGTCCCATAATTGTTCAGATGATGATAGACAGCAGGGCATTTGATACTTCCAAGATTGCTGCACAGAATCGTCGTGTAGTTTGGATCGCCTTTCGTAATAAAATCCGGATTCAGACCCCAGAAATCCAGCCAGCGGATGATGCGGATCAGCAGCATGAGGATTGGCCGGGGAATTTTGGCAAAGGTATCCAGTAATGAGTCGACACCTCCGGTGGAATGCTCGCTTTTCCTGGTTTCCTTCACATCGCCGATGATTTTGCGGCTGATTTCATTGACAGTGTCGGTGTCCTTTGGTACGAGTACCATGAGCGCTTCTTCGGCATGATCCGTAAAACGGCGTTTGCATACAAAGCTCAGGCTGATTTCGTCCCGCTCATAGATACGGCGTCCCTGAATAAAACGGTTCATTAGAGGCCGTTCTTTTACCATACGTGCAAGACCTGTGACAGCGCAGTGGAAAATGGTCAGTTTATAGTCCGGGTTTTCAAGATTTTTCTTTTCAATATACCTCATCAGCTCTGTTGCGTCGATGGTATCATTCAGATATACTTCACAGTCGGTACGGTTTGGCATAAGGTGTGCCATAACGGATTGTAAGCCGGGAGTATTGCGGACCAGGCGGGCATCCCGGCGGTCTCCCCAGCGTTTTTGATTTGGTTTGCTCATGAGTTCTGATTCCTTTCTTGAGGGGAAATGTTATTGGACTCTTCCTCCAGCAGGCGGTATGCCACTTTGCCGACAAGTGTTTTCGGAAGTTCCTGGCGAAATTCGATTTCTTTTGGCAGGGCATAACGTGCTACATGGAGGCGCAGGTATTCCATGATGCGCTTTCTGCGTTCTGCATCAGGAGAAATACCGTCCTTCAGTACAATATATGCTTTGACCCGGTGCATACGGCGTGGGTCTTTGACACCGATTACACAGCTGTAGGAAACATCCGGATGTGCGTCGATGATATTTTCCACCTGACCCGGATATACGTTATAGCCGTTGGTAATGATCAGACGCTTCATGCGCTGGCGGTAATAGACATAGCCATCTTCATCCATATATCCCAGATCACCGGTGTACAGCCAGTTCTTTCCATCTGAGAGTGGCTTCAGGGCATCGGAGGTTTCTTCGGGATTATCCAGATATCCCAGCATGACGGTAGGGCCGCTCAGAATGATCTCCCCTTCTTTACCGCAGGGCATGTCTTCATCTGTGCCAGGCTTTACAATGCGGTAACTGGTATCCGGGAATGGAATGCCGATACTGCCTTCGCGGTAGGTATCCCGGGGAGTCAGGCAGCTGGCGGTCACACATTCGGTTAATCCATAGCCTTCCCTTATCTGAATGGAAGAACCGTGCTCTTTCAGAAAGGCATCTACTTTTTTCTTTAATTCTACGGAAAGCGAGTCGCCGCCGCAAAACATGCCCTGAAGAAAGCTCAGGTCTTTCCCGTTTAAATCCGGTATGTGAAGCAGCGCTTCGAAAATCGTTGGTACGCCGGCGATAAAATTCGGCTTTTTCTTAATCAGCATCTGGGCGTAGCTTTTATTGGTAAAGGTAGGCATAAGAATACAGCAGGCGCCGTGGATCAAAACGGTGTGCAGATTAATACCCAGACCAAAACCATGAAAGCATGGCATACAGCTCAGCATTTTAAGACCGGTATGAAATTCCTGTCCAATCGCTTCGCGGGCCTGCATGGCACAGGCGTTAAAATTCAGGTCTGAGAGACAGATGCCCTTGGGAGTGCCGCTGGTTCCCCCACTGTAGAGGATAACAGCAGTACGGGACGGATTAAATTCCGGCGCGGGAAGCAGGGTGGGTTTGCTGCCTTTCTTCAGAAAATGCTTCCACAAAACTGCGTGGTCAGTATTGGGGAAGCGGAGAAAATCCTTCCCTTTCTTTATTACGTAAGCAGCTTTCAGAGCTGGATTCAGTTCATCCTGTATGCGGGCAACCAGAACGGTGACGGGCTGCTCAACCTCAAATAGGGCTTCTTCAACCTTCTCATAAAATAAATCAGCCGTCAGGATTGCTTTGCTGTGGGAAATTCTCAGATAAAACGAGATCTCGCTGCGGGCGGACAGGGGGTGAACCATGTTGGCAATTGCTCCGATACGGTTAAGAGCATAGAAGCAATCCAGTGCCTGTGGTGTGTTGGGCATGCAGATCGTCACGGCATCTCCCTTTTCTATGCCCAGGGCCAGAAAGGCACGGGCAGCGCGCTCAATACGGCGGATAAAAGCCAGATAGCTGGTTTTTCGCCCATAGAATTCATAGGCCGGCTCCTTCGGATACAGGCCGGCAATCTGTTCGATCATCTGGAACATCGTTAATTTGGGGTATTCCAGATGGCTTCGCTGTGTATAAGTTTCCATTTCAATATCTCTCATTCTTATGTAATCTAATGTTTTTTCTGTTTTTAATATATACTCTTTACCGCAGAAATTCAATTATTATTTTACATGTATGGATTATAGGATTTCTTTCATGAATCCTAATTTAGGCAACATTTTTGAAAAATTAGAGATTATTTATTGTTTATAATTTTTTTATTCTATAAAGGAAAAAAAGAGTTATAATATATAGTTATGAAATTATATTAGGAGTACAGAAGATGACAGGAGAACCAAAGAAAAGGCAGACACTTTTTGTAGGGGTGGATGTGGGTTCCACTACGACGAAAGTGGCTGTCATTGATGAAAAAGAAATTATTTATTCAGAGTACAAACGACACAATGCCAATCAGGTACAAAGCGTAAGGGAGGCGCTGCTGCGGCTGGCGGAATTGTTTCCGGACCGGCAGATGCGGGCTGCGATGACAGGCTCCGGCGCAAAGCCAGTTGCGGAGACCCTGCAGGTTCCTTTTATTCAGGAGGTTGTTGCAAATTCCATTGCGCTGCGGGAAAAATACCCACATGTGCATACCGCCATTGAGCTTGGCGGGCAGGATGCCAAAATTATTTTCTTTCAGGAGAAGGAAGAAGACGGAAGTCTGAATGTCTCAGATATGCGTATGAATGGAAGCTGTGCGGGAGGAACAGGAGCTTTTATTGATGAGATTGCGACGATCTTAAAGGTTCCGGTAGAAGAGTTCAACGCACTGGCAGCGGAGGGAAACTGCGTATATGACATTTCCGGGCGCTGCGGTGTCTATGCCAAAACGGATATACAGCCACTGCTCAATCAGGGGGTGGCTAAATCGGATTTGGCGCTGTCGTCTTTCCATGCAATTGCAAAGCAGACGATCGGCGGACTTGCACAGGGGCTGGATATTGAAAAGCCGGTAGCTTTTGAGGGAGGACCGCTGACATTCAACCCTATGCTGGTGAAAGTCTTTGCCAAGCGGCTGGGGCTTTCCGGGGAGGATATTATTCTTCCTGACCATCCGGAGATTATGATTGCATATGGAGCAGCCCTCTCTCTTGGAAGCATGTTTGAAGGGGAGGGGCAGAGCTTTCTGGCAGAGGAGCTCGCAGAGAAGCTGACAGAAGAACATCGAAGGAAGGCAGGCGGGTCAGAGGACCGGGAACGGCCGTTTTTCGCATCGCAGGAGGAACGGACAGCCTTTATGGAGCGGCATAAGCTTCCGCCTGAAAAGAAGGTGATTCCGGAACCTGGGCAGATCGTACGCGCCTATCTTGGAATTGATTCCGGCAGTACGACCACAAAGTTTGTGCTGATGGATGAAGAGGAACAGATTCTGGAGTCCTTTTACGCGCCGAATGAGGGAGAGCCTCTGCAGGTGGCGAAGAATGCATTGCTTGGGATTCGGGAACGGTACCGGAAGGCAGGAGCAGAGCTGGAGATCATTGCCGCAGGTACGACAGGCTATGGCGAACTGCTTTTTGCCAAAGCATTTCAGACCGAGTGCCATGTGGTGGAGACCGTTGCCCATGCCCGTGCGGCAGGAAAATATGTGGGAGATGCTTCTTTTATTCTGGATATCGGCGGACAGGATATGAAGGCAATCTGGCTGGATCAGGGCATTATCACGAATATCGTGGTGAACGAAGCATGTTCCTCCGGCTGCGGTTCGTTTCTGGAAAATTTTGCCGCGACCTTACATATTCCGGTGAAACAGATCGCAGAGGCGGCCTTCTCCTCCGAAAATCCGGCCGCGCTGGGAAGCCGCTGTACCGTATTTATGAACAGCAGCATCATTACGGAGCAGAGAAATGGCAGATCGCCGGAGGATATTATGGCAGGACTCTGCCGTTCGATCATTGAAAATGTATTTACAAAGGTAATCCGGATCTCCAATTTGGACAGTCTGGGCGATAAGATCGTGGTACAGGGAGGAACTTTCCAGAACGATGCGGTGCTTCGCGCCATGGAGCAGTATATGGGAATGGAGGTTGTGAGGGCGCCGTATCCCGGAATTATGGGGGCGATCGGAGTTGCACTGATTACGAAAGAACGGTTTCAAAAAGGTGAGGGAAAGAGGACCTTTATTGGACTGGATGCGCTGGATGAATTTTCCTATACTCAGGATGCAAATTCCATCTGTCCGTTTTGTGCAAATCACTGTAAACGGACGATTGTCCGGTTTTCAAATGGAAATTGCTGGATTACCAATAACCGCTGTGAGCGGGGAGAAATACTGGGCGATCCGAAGGATGCGAATGTGCATCTTCAGCTAAAGGAAACGAAGAAGAAAAAAGATCAGATCCCGAATCTGTTTCGGACAAGAGAGTCGCTTCTGATGCGGGAGTATCCCTATCCGGCGCTGGAACCTCAGAAGGATATTACGATCGGAATTCCCCGGGTCCTTTCCTTCTGGGAAACGATGCCCTTCTGGACCGTTTTCTGGAAAGCCCTTGGATTTCGAGTAAAAATATCTCCGGACAGCACGCGGAGCATATACGAAGATGGCCTGTCGGCGGTCACCTCAGATACGGTCTGCTTCCCGGCAAAGCTGGTGCACGGACATATCCGGAGTCTTATAAAGAGTGGTGTGGACCGTATCTTTATGCCGTCGATTACAACGGTTGCTTCGGAAAATACAGAAAAGACCAGTCAGTCTATGTGTGCGGTCGTGAAGGGATACCCGATCGTTGTGCGGAATTCGGACAATCCGCAGAAGCGCTGGGATGTTCCCTTTGACGCGCCGCTGTTCCACTGGTATACCAGGGAAGACCGGGACAGGCAGCTGATTGATTATATGAAAGAGACCTTCCAGATACCGGCGGAGCATACCCGTAAGGCCATGGAGGCAGCGGATGCAGCCCAGGAGACCTTTCACAGAGAGCTCCTGGAAGCGGGACAGAAGGTCTGCGAGGATGTGAAAGCAAGAGGAACCTATGCGGTGGTGCTGGCTTCCCGTCCCTATCAGAATGATGCGCTGGTAAACCATGACCTGCCGGAAATGTTTACCAGACTTGGGATTCCGGTATTGACCGCGGACTCTCTGCCGGAAGCAAATCAGGTGGACTTGAGTCAGAGCCGTCTGGATGTTGTGAATAACTATCATGCCCGTATGCTTTCTTCGGCAATTCTTTCAGCCCGGGCAGACTACCTGGAATATGTGCAGATTGTAAGCTTTGGGTGTGGACATGATGCCTATCTTTCGGATGAGATTATTCGTCTGATGAAAGAGATTTCCGGGAAGACCCCGTTAGTTCTGAAAGTAGATGAAAGCGATATTCAGGGGCCGCTGCGCATCCGGGTACGGTCCTTTACGGAAACCATAGCTATGCGAAGGGATGAGAAGCGGGAGCTTTGTGTGCATCCGCTCAGTGACCCCTATCCGGTGAAATTTGAGAAGGAGTCCCGGAAAGAGAAGATTGTTCTTATGCCGAATACCTCCCACGCCTTCAGCCGTGTGATGTCGGCAGTATTTGCCAAACAGGGCATACGGACAGAATCCCTGGAGATTGGACGGGAGGAGGCGATCCGCCTGGGAAAGCAGTATGTGCATAATGACATCTGTTTTCCGGCACAGATCGTGATCGGAGAAGCGCTGGCGGCACTTCGGAGCGGAAAGTACGATGACAGAGAAGTGGCGATCGGTATGGGAAAATATGTGGGCGACTGCCGTCTGACCCATTATAGTGCGCTGCTTCGCAAGGCCCTTGATGATGCAGGGTATCCCCACGTCCCGATTATTACAAATGATGATGAAGACTATCATAACATCCATCCGGGATTCCGGATGAGTCTGCCTTCAGCCATGCGGATTGCATTTGCACTTCCCATGATTGATGTGCTTGAGGAGCTGCTTCGGAAGATCCGCCCGTACGAGCGGAAGCAGGGAAGCGCCAACCAGGCCTTTGAACGGGCGATGGATGCGGTGATTGACGGATTGCAGGAGCATGGAATCCAGGGAGCGCGCCGGGGATTTGAAAAGGCAGTTGAGATCATGAAGGATGTGGACTATGACAGATCCCACCCGAAGCCGAGGGTACTGATCGTGGGAGAGTATCTTCTGAACTTTCATCCGGGTGCGAACCATGATATTGAAGATTATCTGGAACGGAATGGCTTTGAAGTAATCGAAGCGCGTATGACGGATGTAATCCGTAAGACCTATTTTTATCAGAATGCGCAGATTAAGGAATATCACCTGAAGAAGCCGGCTTCAAAGAAGCTGTGGTTTGGCAGTACGGAGATATTCTTTAATATGGCCCATGACATGACTGACGGTATTGCGAAGGCCCATCCTCTGTATACGCCGGCATGCCGTATGCAGGAGCTGGTAAAAGAAAGCGACTCCATTATACATCATACCTTTGATGCGGGGGAAGGAGTACTGATTCCGGGAGAAATCCTGCATCATGCAAAACAGGGGTGCCGTGCATTTGTAATTCTCCAGCCCTTTGGATGCCTGCCAAACCATGTGGTCGGACGGGGAATTGCAAAGAGGCTGAAAGAGCTGTATCCAGACGCCCAGATTCTGCCATTGGACTATGATCCGGACGTAAGCTTTGCCAATATTGAGAATCGGCTGCAGATGCTGATCATGAGTCAGAAAGGTGTTTAGCAATGAATGAGAAAACAATTGGAGAACTGTCCCGGTTTACGGGGGTATCGGTTCACACAATAAAATATTATGAGAAGATCGGCCTTCTTTCTTCCAGCAGAAAGGAACATTCCAATTACCGCTCCTACAACGTAAGAAACTGTATGGGAATATATGAATGTATGAAGTACCGGAATATGGAATTTTCCCTGAAGGATATGGCAGTACTTTTAAAGGAGGCGGACAGCGGACGGCTTCAGCAGATGATGGAGGCGCGAAGTGCGGAGCTGGACCATGAAATACGGCGTCTTCAGAAGATAAAAGGAAAAGTGGACGGCTACCGGAAGGAGCTGGCGGATTTCGACGAACGGCTGGGGCAATGGTATATTGAACAGATACCGGATTTCTTTTTTAGAAAACAGACGAATCAGCTGGAATATGGAGACAATGGCGAGGTGGAGATGAATGGAATTAACCTTGCCGAGGATGAGCCTGAGAGTAAGGCCACGGTGTATTTGAGCCGGGACTACCTCAATGGAGGCGGTGTGGATTATGCCTGGGGAATCGGGAAATTTGCGGCGTCGGATGAGCAGGAGTATTCCCGCTTAAAGCAGGCTGGACTTACACATATAGGACGAACAAGAGCTTTTGTTCTGTATGAGAGATTTGCCGGACAGTATGTGTCGAATGGTGAAATGGCGGCGGTTCTTCGGAAGAGATTCGGAGAATATGGGGCGGAATTTCCAGGAGATGCCTATGGAATCTGCCTGAAAATTGTCCATGACCAGCAGGAAAATGAATGGCAGTATATGAAAATATTTATTCCCCTTGGGTAAACAGTACCGGAGGCAACATGAGAGCAGCACTCATGTTGCTTTTTTCATGCTAAGATGCTCCGTTGACGCGTCCTTTTTGCTTAAAAATAGTCAATTATTTAACAATAAAACGGCATGATTTATAGAAAAAATAAATGTAAACAGGCTAAATATATGTGAAAAACGGCATAATTAAGGGCTTGACCTGAAAGCTGGACTTAGTTATATACTTAACAATGTAGTGAATGGACGGAATAGATAAAGGAGGTTATGTTGTGAGTTTTATTTCGAACAGAGAGGCATTTCTTGCAAATGAACCGGAGATTGACGTGAATCAGTTTGTAAAGGCTGAGTTAGACCTGCCTTATGCGGACGAATCACCGAACCAGATTCTGGATGTCTGGTATCCGGAAGATGGAGAGGGGCCGTATCCGCTGGTTATACTTTTTCACGGCGGAGCATTTGCAATGGGACATAAAAGAAGCCACTACATCGCATCGATGGCAAAGCCTGTGCTGCAGGGTTATGCGGTGGCGACGGTGGAGTACCGGCTTTATACAGAGGCCAGATGGCCGGCACAGCTGATTGACGGGAAAGCGGCAATCCGCTATCTCCGTGCGAACGCCGGGAAACTGAATCTGGATGCAGACCGGTTTGCGGTCTGGGGAAATTCGGCGGGCGGCTGTGTGACACAGCTTCTGGCTACATCCGGAGACCGTCCGGAGTGTGATGATCTGACGGTGGGAGTTCAGGCTTCCAGCCGGGTTCAGGCGGCGATTGCATGGTATTCTATCAATGAGCTGGTAAGCTGTGAGCAGTTTGGAATGGACATTGCAGAAAGGCGGAATGCGACAGGAGCCGGAAAGGGCATGATGCCGAATGACGGAAAGGGAAGTACTTCCATGTTTACGGAACTGCTGGGATATGAGCCGCTGCTGTATCCGGACCGTACGGTAAAGGCAAGTCCGATTACTTATGTGGATGAGACCTGTCCGCCGATGCTGCTACAGCATGGAACAAATGATATGATCGTGGACTATCATCAATCCGTGTATATGTACGATAAGGTGGCGAAGATATGCGGGAAAGACCGGGTAATGCTGGATTTATTTGAGGGAGAGTCCCATGGCTCTGCAAAAATCAAGTCCGATGAGAATATCAGCAGATGTATCGATTTTCTGGATCAGGTTTTATGGGAGGGGAAGAATCCTTACCGCAAACCTCTTGGAGAGCTTCGCATTGCAGGGAAAAATTAAGTTTATAAAAAAAGAAAAGGAGAGAGCATCATGGCAACAACAATTTCTGTTATCGGTCTTCTTCTTGCGGCGGTAATTTTTATCGTTGTAGTATGGAAGGGACTTGATATATTTACATCTACCATTCTGGTTTCGTTTATCATCATTCTGTCAAGCTGGATGAACTGGTGGGAGGCGCTGACAAATTATACGGGCGGCTACTGCGGATTTATCGGAAGCCAGATTTTTGTGCTGGTTATCGGAGCGGTCTTCGGCGAACTGATGGGCGTTTCCGGAGCTGCAGAAGCAATCGCAAACTGTATTACGGAAAAACTTGGCGTGAAAAATGTAATTTTATCAATTACCGTTATTTCTACCGTATTTGTATATGTGGGCATTTCCGGTTTCGTAGTACTGTTTGTCATTGCTCCGATTGCAACGGTAATGATGAAGCGTGCAGGATATGCTTACCGTATGATCCCGGGTATCATCTTTATCGGCGCTACCTGTTCGGCAATGCTTCCTTATGCGATTAACGTAACCAACACGATTCCGGCGGCAATCATCGCAGAACAGCTTCCGGGAGAGCCGGTGTCTCTTGGTTCTGCGCCGCTGCTTGGTGTCGTGGCCTTTGTGGTATCTACCTGCGTAGGATATTTCTATATGGTGCATGCGGCGAAGAAAACTGCGGTAAAAGAAGGAACTGTAGTAGATGACACACAGCCGGTAAAGATCGTGCCGACCCGAGATGATCTTCCATCCGTAGGCATTGCGCTGATTCCTTTCGTGGCAGTAGTTGTGCTTGTGCTGGCAATTTCCAACCTGACGGCAATGGATGCAAATGCGGTGGTTGTTCTGGCGCTGTTTGTCGGAAGCGCGCTTCTGGTTCTTCTCTGCCGCAGGCAGATCGGAGAGAAGCTGAAAGAAACGATTGCAAAAGGTGTTAATAACGGCGTCGGAGCGACGGTTATGGCAGCGGCGATCATCGGCTTTTCAACGGTGCTTCAGAACTCCATCGGCTTTGAGGCAATCAAGAACTGGGTTTTGGATTTCAACATGAATCCATATATTACAGAGTTCCTGGGCCTGAACATTCTGGCAGGTATTATGGGAAGCGGTACGGCAGCAGTACAGACCTTCTTCCAGTTCTTTACCACGTCGCTGGTAGATAAGGGCGCAAGTTCGGCGGCATTACACCGTCTTGCACCGGCAGCGGTAACCGGTATGAATACGCTTCCGAATGCGGGAGGTATGGTTGCCCAGCTGAACTGGATGGGAATCTCTCTGAAAGACGGATACTGGTATGTATTTGTAACTTCTGTTCTTGCGCCGATCGTGGGTGCGTTTGCAGCCTGCATTTTGGCAATGATCATGTATTAAAAGAGAATAAAAACTATATAAAAATGCCTTTGCAGAAAATCATCTGTAAGGGTATTTTTATGCCTTAGTGTGCGAAGAGACGCGCCGGTGACGCAGCTTCTGCAGGTGGGAAAAACCGGATTTCCATAAGATAAAAATATGGACGAAACTTAGGATATATATTATACTTATTGAGCACCTATGTTCGGTAAGTATCTTGGAAGAGCATAGCAGCGGAAACAGAGGATGAGGTATGTTATGAGAAAGAGAGAATCATTTAGTTCGAAGTGGGGATTTATTCTGGCCTGTATCGGCTCGGCAGTGGGAATGGGAAATATCTGGATGTTTCCGACCAGAGTATCGCTATATGGAGGAGGATCTTTTATCATTCCCTATTTTATTTTTGTGATTTTCATTGGGTCAACTGGAATTATCGGCGAGATGAGCTTTGGACGCGGAATGCGGTCCGGACCTGTCGGGGCATTTGGCGCGGCCTGTGAAAGAAGGGGGAAGCGGGGAGCCGGCGAGGCAATCGGATTGATTCCGGTGTTGGGATCCTTAGCGATGGCGATCGGATATACAGTGGTTTTGGGATGGATACTGAAGTATACGGTAGGAACCTTTACAGGAGCTACACTTGCGGGGAATAATGTGGATGAGTTTGGCGCGGCGTTTGGCAGTATGGCGTCTGCGTTTGGTAATAACGGCTGGCTGCTTGCGGCCCTTGCTGTGGGAATGGTCATTCTTATGCTGGGTGTGGGAAGCGGAATCGAGAAAGCGAATAAGATTATGATGCCGGTCTTCTTTGTGCTATTTGTGATTCTGGGAATTTATGTTTGTTTCCAGCCGGGGGCGGCAGATGGATACCGGTATATTTTCCGGGTAGATATGAAAAGTCTCACAGATCCGGTTACATGGATCTATGCGTTGGGGCAGGCGTTTTTCTCACTGTCTATTGCAGGAAACGGAACTCTGATCTATGGCTCCTATCTTTCCGACGATGAGAATATTCCGGCATCTGCCGGACGGGTGGCTCTGTTTGATACCCTTGCGGCGATGCTTGCGGCCCTGGTGATCATTCCGGCTATGGCAACGACGGGAAGCCAACTGAATCAGGGAGGCCCTGGGCTGATGTTTATATTCCTGCCCAATTTGTTCAAATCGATGCCGGGAGGCTGGCTTGTAGCGGTCATTTTCTTTGTGGCGGTTCTGTTTGCAGGAATATCGTCTTTGATCAACCTTTATGAAGCGCCGATTGCGACCGTACAGGAGAAGCTGGGTCTTGGCCGTGTGCAGGCCTGCGCGGCGGTCGGAATCTTCAGCGCAGTGGTGGCAGTATGTATTCAGGGCATTGTCTCAGGCTGGATGGATGTTCTGTCCATTTATATCTGTCCGCTGGGAGCCGGTCTTGCCGCAATCATGTTTTTCTGGGTATGCGGAAAGGACTATGTGGAGCGGCAGGTAAACAAGGGGAGAGAGAAGCCTTTTACGGATAAGTTTTATCCACTTTGTAAATACATATTCTGTCCGCTGTGTTTTCTGGTATTGATACTGGGAATCATCATGGGAGGAATCGGTTAGATAAAATTAGGAAGTATTCTGTTGATTGGGGGCTTGAATAATGAAGCAGAAGAAACAGATGTCAGAATCCATTCGCCTTGGCGTACTCTTGGCAGTATCGGGCGGCTTTATGGATGCGTATTCTTATATAGAGAGGGAGCATGTGTTTGCAAATGCACAGACTGGGAATATGCTGCTGTTTGGAGTGAATCTTTCGGAAGGAAACTTTGCAGCGGCAGCGCGCTACTTTTTCCCGGTATTTGCATTTGCGCTGGGGATTGCGCTGGCAGAACTGGTACATATGAAAGAACCGGAATTGCTGCACTGGAGGCAGATCATAGTTCTGGCCGAGGCGCTGATTCTTGTAGCCGTCAGTTTTTTTCCGCAGAGTATGAATATGCCGGCGAATGCACTGACGTCATTTGCCTGTGGTATTCAGGTTGAAGGGTTTCGCAAAATCCGTGGAAATGGCATCGCTACCACAATGTGTATTGGAAATCTCAGGAGCGGCACCCAGAAATTCTGTGACTTTCTTCATAGGAGAGACTATGAGGCGCTGAAAAGTGCGGCGCTCTATTACGGGATTATCATCTGCTTTGTAATCGGGGCGGTTCTGGGGAATTTTGTGATACGGCTGCTTCATGAAAAAGCAATCCTTTGCTGCTCTGTTATATTGATTTTTGTATTTCTCCTTATGTTTATTGATTATGAGCATGACCGGCTGTAAAATAGCCGGTCTTTTTTTCGACTCTAATCCTTTCATGGGATGTAAGTATTTTTGTGATTTGCCATGTGCTAAAATGGGATCAGAACATAAAGGAGGTTATGGATGTGGAGCCGATTCTTAAAATTGAGTCTTTAAAAAAATATTATGGCAGATCAACAAATCAGACGAAAGCACTGAATGGGATTACTTTTCAGGTGATGCCCGGTGAATTTTTGGGTATCATGGGCAGCAGCGGATCCGGAAAGTCAACGCTTTTGAACTGTATTGCAGCGGTAATTCAGTCTGATGGCGGAACTATTGTGATGAATGGCAGGCAGATACAGACACTCAAAGGAAGAAAGCTGGCCGATTACCGCGGAAAGGAGATCGGATATCTATTCCAGAATTTTGAATTGCTGGATAATCTAACCGGACGGGAAAATATTTTACTGCCGCTGGCGCTTCATAATGTGCCGGAGAAAGAAAGCAGACGGCGGTTAGAGCAGCTGACATCCTATCTGGAAATTATGGAGGTGCTGGAGAAATTTCCTGCTCAGATGTCCGGAGGCCAGAAGCAGAGGGTTGCTGCAGCCAGGGCGATGATCTTAAATCCGAAGATGATTCTCGCTGATGAACCCACAGGCGCACTGGACTCTAAGAATGCAAAGGCGCTGATGGAGAAGCTTGCCGGGTTAAATCAGGATACGGATGCTACAATCCTGATGGTGACCCACGATACCAATGCGGCGAGCTATTGTAAGAGAATTCTGTTTATTCAGGATGGTGTGATTTTTCATGAAATTCGCAGAGACGTCCCGCGGGAATCTCAGCAGGCATTTTATGAACGAATTCTGAAAGTCATGGCACAGCTGGGAGGAGGAAGCGCAAATGTTCTTTAAATTGGTTGCCCGCAACAGCAAAAGGAGCAGAAAAGAAAATAGTCTGTTTTTCGCCTCACTGCTGATTTCGATTGTGGCTTTTTATGTTATTTTGTCATTGTCCCGTCAGGATGTTATGATTTTTCTGTCCAAGATGGAAAGTGATGCGGTAAACAGGCTGATGACGATGATTCCCGTGCTTTATGGGATTACCTTGTTTATCCTTTTCTTTCTCATTTACTATGCCAGCAAGTATCAGTTAGAGCGGCGCAGACATGAATTTGGAGTTTATTTGATGATGGGGATGCGCCGAATTAGATTATTTGCCATGCTTTTATTGGAAGATATTCGCAGCAGTGTGATGGCGCTTTTGATTGGCCTGCCGGCGGCCATTCTGCTGTCGGAGTTAATCAGCCTGATCACAGCAAGGCTGGTGGGGCTTGGCATCATTCATCATCAGGTATCCTTTTCCCTATATGCAGTGGTGTGTACGGCGGCTGGATTTCTCCTGATCAAGCTGACGGCATTTTTGATCCTCAGCGGAAAGATTGCAGGACAGGAGATCGGAGCATTGCTTGTTGATACACCGGAAGGAGCGAAAAGACAGATGCCGGTATGGGTCTATGCCGCGGCAATGATTACAGGAATCTGCTGTCTGATAGCTGCCTATTGCCTGGCAATCAGTGGCTTTTCCTGGTATAGGATGGGGCGTATGGGATTTACGATGGTTTTGGGAGCTGCCGGCACGCTGCTTTTATTTTATGGTCTTCGCTTCCTGATAGGATCGCTGGCAAAAGGGGGAAATAAGAGCGACAGGCTTCGGGTGTTTAACATCCGTCAGATTGAGGAAACCGTGATTCACCGCTCCGGCACGCTGGCTATCAGTTCACTTTTGATTCTGGCGGCTCTGTGCTGTTTTGGCGCAGGTGTGGCAATTGCAGAGTATTATTGGGGATCTGAGCCTCATGTTTTGGATTATACATTTGAAAGTAATGAGAGTGATGTCACAGCAATCCGAAAGACTCTGGCTGCGCACGATTTGGATTCGCAGTTCTCGGATCTGTTTGAAATGCAGGTGGGAAGCATCCATACAGCCAAGGAGCTGGAAAATGTGTTCCAGTTAGATTCGGTCATGTCTGCCCTGTCCGAAATGGAACCATCTGAGGATAGGGACATCCTTCTGAATAATCTTGGCTATGCAGATTATCCGCACCTGATTTCACTGAGCGGTTATAATCAGCTGCTGTCTGCTGCTGGTAATCCGGAGTTAACGTTGGGAAAAGACGAGATAGCCGTCTATATGGACAGCAAGTTTGTTACCAACAGGGGAAAACAGATGCTTGACCAGATTCTGGAGACGGAACCGAAAGTGTGGCTGGATGGAAACTCGTATTATCTGACAGGGAAAGTACAGACGGCAGATCTGGTCACGGACTACTCCATTACACTGTCCTTTGCGCTGATCCTTCCGGATGAGGCGTTTGAATATTATACACAGGGCAAATACGGCAGTTATCTCAATGGGATTCTGGATGCTTCTATAACCGAAAAGGTTAGCCTTATGACCGCAATTTCAGATATGAACGGGAAGCTGGATGAGACGGGATTGGCTTATGAAAGCTACCTTCAGAATCTGGGACGCCAGCTGTTTTATGTTGTGGCAGCCAGTTATATTACGATTTATCTGGCGATTATTTTTCTGATTATTGCCAATACCATGATCGGAGTACAGTTTCTTATGGGGCAGCAGAAATCGAATCGGAGATATATGACGCTGATCCGTCTTGGCGCGACCTATGAGCTCCTTTGCAGAGCAGCCCGGAAACAGATAAACTGGTATTTTGGGATTCCGATTGTGGTTGCGGTAATCAGCAGTCTGTTTGGAGTTCGGGCGCTGTTTGCCGGATTGCTGTCATCGAGGATGCAGGAAAGTCTTCCTGAGATGATAATTGTTTCCGGAGTTATGATTTTCGTGTTGTGTGTGGTAGAATATTTTTATATCACTGCGGTAAAACGTTCAAGCAGCCGCTATCTTCTGACGCTTATGGTGCCGGAGCGGGAAGAATAGTGCCGACAGCGATGAATATAAGGAGGAGAACTTCTTGAAAAAAATTGCGATTGTAGAAGATGAAATTCTTATGAGGAAAGAGCTGGCTGATATGCTGTGTAAGGCGGGATACCGGATTGAGGAAATTCATGAGTTTGAGCATGTGACCACACAGCTGTTAAAGTGTGCTCCTGATCTGGTTATTCTGGACATGAATCTGCCGGGAGTCAGCGGGTTTCAAATCTGTCGGGATTTGAAACAGAAAAGTGCCATACCGGTTCTCGTGCTCACGTCCCGGGATCAGCTTCAGGATGAATTACATGCGCTGAAGCTGGGGGCAGATGAATATCTGACCAAGCCCTGCAGGAAGGAACGGCTGCTGGCACGGGTGTCCAATGTGATGAAACGGTATGAGGGCCGGCCGAATCTATTGGAAGGGATGGATTTCCTTCTGGACCGGCAGACTCATACACTGTATATTCACAATAAATCCGTTGTTCTTCCGGGAAATCAGGGGAAGCTTCTGGAGGTATTTCTGATGCATGGTGACCAAACCGTTTCGAAGGAGGAACTGTGTATGGCGCTGTGGGGAACGACGGAGTTTATTGACGAAAATGCACTTCAGGTTAATCTGACACGATTAAAAAAGACAATGACCGGTCTGAGAATGAGTCAGCAGATCGTTCCCGTCCGCGGAATCGGATACCGGCTTACAGCAAAGGAGAATGTCAATGAAAATTAGGGGTAAGAGGATCAGACAATATGCGGTCTGGCTCTGGCTTTTGCTGGGGGTGGACGCATTTGCAGCATTGCTGCTGTGGATTGCTGATGTGCAGGCGTTTCGTGCGATGGTGACTATGATATTGCTGGCCACTGTGTTTTTATTTTCTGCCGTATGTTTTGTGCTTGTTCAGCTGGAGGAGAAAAGAGAGCAGGCCTTTTGGGCTTTTTTGAGTAATCCGGATGAATATCACGAAGAACTGCTGCTTGGAACAGTTCCTGCCGCTTGGGCAGAGGCCATACACCTGCTGGGGGAGACTTTGCGTGAACAGCAGTATGCCTATGAACATCTGCAGATGCGGCTGGTGGATTATGAAGAATATGTAGAGCTGTGGGCGCATGAGACAAAGACGCCGCTTTCGCTGCTGACGTTTTTGCTGGATAACCGCAGGGATGAACTGCCTGAAACCGTAGAGTTCAAGTTGGAGCATATTCGAAGCAAAATGCAGGAGTCCATAGAACAGATGCTGTTTTATGCACGGCTGAAAAGCGGCCGAAAGGATTATCTGTTTGAACAGATCAGTATCCGTTCGTGCGTAGAGGACGTACTGGGAGATTACAGACCATTATTGGAAGAAAAGCAATTTAAGATCCAGCTTCATCTTCCGGAGGGGGAGGTTTATTCGGACAGGAGAGGGCTGCGTTTCCTTTTGGGACAGGTGATTAGCAACGCGATTAAATACAGCGGTAAAGAACCAGAACTGTGCTTTGAATTTTTTCAGAAAGGGCAGGTCTGGGTGCTGAGTATCAGGGATAATGGTATGGGCGTTCGAGACTGCGACCTGCCCTATATTTTTGAAAAGGGATTTACGGGCGATTCTGGTAAGGTAAGGAAAAAGGCAACCGGGATGGGGCTATATCTGGCCAAAGGCATTGCAGAGGATATGAACCTTTTCCTGGAAGCAGAATCAGAGTGGGGAAAAGGATTTAAGATGCGGATATCATTTCGGTAAACAGAGTCTTGCCGTAAACTGCGGGGCACTCATCTCTACATCCAGCGTCCCGTCCATGAGTTCCATCATTTTGCGGACACTTTTCAATCCGATCTGGGTACTGCAGGCGTCAGAGTGTTCTGGTTTTACAGTGTTTTTTAGAACGATTACAATCTTATCCTCTACAGAGCCGGTAATGATGACCGGTTCTTTTTTGTCTCCGTATTTGATAATGTTGGAGAACAGGTTGCTGAAGATTCGCTTCAGCATGGCAGTGTCCCCTAAAAAGGAGACCGTTTCTGTCTGGGGAAGGGACAGCTCCGTGTGGAATCCGATCAGGCGAAGAAAGTCTGCGTTTTCTTCGAGATGCTGATACAGAACCTCTGTGGAAAGGGGCGACAGATTGGGCGTCTCGGCATCCTCATAGACCAGTGCGTATTCAAAAATCCGGTCCGTCATTTCTTTGATTTCATCGGTTTTGCGAAGGCATTGCTCCAGATATTTTCCCTGCATATCCGGTTTGGGATTTAGCTTTAATATTTCCAGATACCCTTTGAGAATAGTCAGTGGCGTACGCAGGTCATGGGACAGGGCGGCAATCAGATCCTGATTGGCCCGGTGGCTTTCCTGTTCCTGTGTGATTGTTTCCTGCAGGGCAAGGCGAAGGCCGTCGAGCTCATGGGAAAGAATACCGATTTCATCCTGTCCCAGAGCTGGGAACGGAGTTGTAAGGTCGCCGGTAGACATTTGAAGAATCTGCTGCTTTAAAAGGACGACTGACTTCATTTTCCTGCTGATAAAAAACAGAATGACTGCAAAGAACAGGACAATGCTGGTTCCAAGGCAGAAGGCAAAATAGGGCATTACAAAACGGGTACGGTGATAGAAAACAAAACTAACCTGAGCGTAGCCATTCTGGAATTCAACCGGGAAATCATAGCTTATCTCTCCGCTGCCATTGGTCCATTGGTAGAAATGATCGAAGGTAAAACGGAAATTGTCAGAATCCATGATTCGGGGGAACTGCCCGGCGCGATAGGCGCCATCCTCCAGGCCGTAAATATAGATGCCGGTATAGTCATCTGCCAGCTCAAAGAAAGGCTGAATCGCTTCCACCGCTTCCGTGTCGTCCTCTGATTCGGGGATATTATATTTCAGCGCTTCCTGACGGATTGTGAGCCAGAAATCGTCGTCTAAGTCAGGAAAAATATTCAGAGATATCACGGAATTATGCGCCAGAGCCTCCCACACGTTCCATTTGTGCAGCCAAAGAAACTGGTGCAGCAGAAAACAGACGACGCCTGTAATCAGAATTAACAGACTAAGCTGGGTACGTATGCGGAAATTCTTAAATCTAGTCACATCGATACCCCCTTCCCCAAATAGTTTTGATCAAAACCGGATTTTTCGGATCTTTTTCAATTTTGCTCCGCAGATTGCGGATGTGTACCATAACCGTATTATTTGCTCCGTAATAATAAGGTTCCTCCCAGATGCTCTCGTATAAGCGCTCTGCGGAAAAAACCTGATGCCGGTTTGTAACCAGCAGCTTTAACATGGCATACTCGGTAGCGGTAAGCTCCAGGACTTCTCCGTTCCGGTAAACATGTCCGGCTTCCGTATTGATTTCCAATCCATGAAAATGGAGAACCGGTGCAGCTGCAGCCTGTCCGGGAATATCACTTCCCTGATATATATGGTATCGGCGAATCAGTGCCTTGGCGCGGAGCGTCAGCTCGGAGTAGGAAAAGGGCTTGGACAGATAGTCGTCCCCGCCGCTTGAGAATCCAAGCATTTTGTCACTGTCTTTGGTACATGCGCTTAAAAAGAGGATCGGGGCATTGGTGAGCCGGCGGATTTCCAGACAGGTCTGGTAACCATTTAGTCCCGGCATCATAATATCCAGAATAATCAGGTCAAAGGAGCGTTTGCTCAGCTGAATTAGAGCAGACGCTCCGTCTTCGGCCTCTGTCACCTGATAACCTTCATTACTTAATAGAATCTGTATAATCTCACGGATTTCCGGATTGTCGTCTACAATGAGTACATGGAATATATTCGAGTTGAGCGTTTCCATTGTATAAGTCCTTTCTTTGGTGTCTGTTTCTGTGCTCTATTATACCGAAATTCGATTCAGAATGTACTTAATCTTAAGAAATCTTTAGAAATACTTTTGGCAATACTTAAGATATAGGGCGTAGTATGTCCGTTACAGGAGGTGTAGCAAATGGATAAAATATCAGTGGTTGTTCCGTGCTGGAATGAGGAAGAAGCGCTGCCTATTTATTATAGAGAGATGCGGCGTGTAATGGACAGGATGAGGAATAGTGAAAAAGGAGATGCGCCGGAAATGGAACTGATTTTTGTAGATGATGGTTCAGAAGACGGGACGCTTGCCATTATGAAGGAACTTCACCGGGCAGATTTGCGCTGCAGGTATTTATCCTTTTCCAGAAACTTTGGAAAAGAGGCGGCAATTTATGCCGGACTTAAAAATGCTTCAGGCAATTATGTGGCGGTTATGGATGTGGATCTGCAGGATCCGCCGTCTCTTCTGCCGGAGATGTTTTCTATACTGAAGAGGGAGGATTACGACAGTGTTGCGACCAGACGCTCCACTCGGACGGGGGAATCCAGATTTCGGTCATTTCTGTCGGAAAGTTTTTATAAAGTTATCAATCGGATTTCCAGGACAGAGATTGTAAATGGGGCGAGAGATTACCGTCTGATGAACCGGAAAATGGTAGATGCGGTACTCCGAATGAGTGAATACAACCGTTTTTCAAAGGGAATCTTCGGATGGGTCGGATTTCGCACCAAGTGGCTGGAATTTGAGAACATAGAGCGTTCTGCAGGAGAGACCAAATGGTCTCTTGGAAAACTGTTTCGCTATTCGATGGAGGGGATTACCGGATTTTCGGTAGCGCCGCTGTCTTTAGCATCAATCGTGGGGGTACTGTTCTGCGGTCTTTCTTTTCTGCTGGTTTTACTGATCGTGGTGAAAACGCTGGTGTGGGGAGATCCGGTATCAGGATGGCCGTCATTAGCCTGCATTATTTTTCTGGTCAGCGGGGTGCAGCTTCTGTGTACGGGAATCGTGGGACAGTACCTGTCCAAGACTTATCTGGAGACAAAGCACCGCCCTATCTTTATTCTGAAGGACTCCAGTGAAGAGGGTGAGCAGAATGAAGGCGCGTAGAGCAGGAAGATGGAACGGAATTCCATATGTGCTTCTGGCGGTGCTGACACTACTGGTGTGCTGGCTTTTTGTGTGGCGGTACGGCGTGTTTGGCGCCAAGGTGGATTGGATTAGCCAGCACAGTGTATTTCCGGATTATTTTCGGCAGCAGTTTTACGAGACCGGAGAACTGTTTCCGGAATTTGCCGGTAATATTGGCGGGGGTCAGAATATTTATAATTTTGCCTATTATGGGCTGTATAATCCTGTGATTCTGATTTCCTATCTGCTGCCCTTTGTGAAGATGGGAGATTATCTGATGGCAGCTGGCGTGGCGGAGATTATCATATCTCTGTGGCTGATATATTACTGGCTTATAAAGAGAAATTTTTCCAAAGAAATCAGTCTGTCGATGGCAGTGCTGTTTCTGCTTGCGGGCCCTGTGATTTATCAATCCTATCACCAGGTAATGTTTATCAATTACATGCCGTTTCTGTGTATGGCCTTTCTGGGCGTGGACCGGTATTTTGAAAAGGGTAGGCGGGGCCTGTATACGGTCAGTGTGTTTCTGATGATTCTGTCCAGCTTTTATTTTAGCATTGGAGGAATGCTGGCGCTGGTGCTATACGGGATTAGCCGGTATCTGGAATTGAGAGAGAGCCAAAAACAGAGTCCGGGAAGTGCTGTCTGGCATTTTCTGAAGGATGGTATGAGCTTTCTGATTCCCATGCTGACGGCAGTTCTGATGAGCGGCGTGCTTCTTGTGCCCACGGCATTTGCGATTCTGGGAGGGCGGGAAGGCTCTGGGATGACCGACATTGGATCGCTGTTTATACCGGACGTTCAGATTTTACAGTTGGCTTACAGCAGCTATGGGATTGGTCTAACAACACTGATCTTTACCGTTTTGATTACGGGGTTCACATATCGGAAATGGAGCGAGAGGGTGCTGACCTATGGCTGTGTGCTGTTGTTTGTGCTCCCGGTGTTTTCGTGGCTTCTAAACGGGGGTCTGTATGTGCGGAGTAAAGCGCTGATTCCATTTCTTCCGCTTCTGTGTTACATGATGGCGGCTTATCTGGAAAAGCAGAGGAATCGGGAAATCTCTTTTCGGATCAACGTAACGGCATATAGTCTGACGCTGCTGCTGTGTTATGAACACTACCGGGGGCAGGAGCTGGCAGGTGAGCCGTTGAAATGGTACCTGATTCTGGCGGACGGAATCCTGATGCTGGTTAGTTTTTTGATTTTCTGGCGATGGAGAAGGGTATGCATACTGATCATACCGTCTGTAGCCTGTCTGTTCCTGTATGGCAGTATCGTTCATAGAGCATATGGAGAGGTGATGGATTATGAGACCTATCGTCAGATTACAGATGAAGAGACTGGGAAAAGGATTGCGGAGATTCTGGACGGGGAAGCAGGCTTTTACCGGGTGGAACAGATCGGATCTGAAGAGGAAAAGGCGGCAAATCTGAACCGGATTTGGGATGTCAGACAGTGGATATCGTCCGTATATTCCTCTGCATATCATGTAGATTATCAAGAGCTTCGAAAGGATGTCTTTGGAGTAGAGGAACCCTTTCGCAATGATCTGATGCAGGCGGCTTCCGAAAATCCACTGTTTCAGAAGCTGATGGGTGTGAAATATGTCGTGGAGGGGCAGAGGGTATACGAAAATGAGTATGCTGCGCCCATTGCCTATGCTACGGATAAGGTGATTCCGCAGAAGGATTACGATCAGCTTAGCTTTCCCTATAACCAGACCGCGCTTATGCAGTATGCGGTTGTACGAAACAGCCGCGGCCAGACAAAACAGTGGGAAGAGGGGGCTGAGATAAGAACGGAACACCTGATGGATGAATGCCATATTCAGGAGAAGAAAAAGACAGGCGTCAAGTATCCTGTATCGGGAAAGGAGAAGGAAAGAATTCTGTATATGCAGTTTCGGGTAAAGAATAACCGGCCTGGTCAGGATGTGGCGGTATGGGTAAATGGAATCCGCAATAAGCTTAGCGCCAGAGGGCATATCTATTACAATGGAAATACCGTTTTTACTTACGTGACAAGGCTGAAAGAAGGGCAGTCGGATGTGGAGATCGTGTATGGAAACGGAGATTATGAGATCTCAGATATAGAATGTTATCTGAGTGACAGCAGTGTGCTGGAAGATGCAGATGTCTTGAAATCTGGGGAAGGAAACTGGGAAAAGCTGTATCAGTCTGAATTTCAGGTAAATCGGGAACAGACGAAGGGAAATCGGATTCAGGGAGATATTCAGGTTAAGAATACGGGATATTTTATCACGTCGATACCTTATGATACTGGTTTTGAGATTCTCGTGGACGGAAAAAGGACGGCCGGTGAGAAGGTGAACACAGCGTTTCTTGGATTTTCGATTGCCGAGGGAAAGCATCAGATTGAAATCATCTACCATGCGCCGGGTGTAAGGCTGGGATGGACCATGACGGGCCTGGGCATTCTTCTGCTGGCGATTACCTTGATTTATCAGTGCAATTTAGAAAAAAAGCAAAAATTAAATAATAGTTAATTTTTTTGATTAACACTTAACGTCTCCTCAATTGTGAATACCGGCTTTATCTGTTATGCTTAAACCAGCAGAGGCCGATGCAAACAACAGACAGGAGGCGTTTTTTATGCAGATAGGACAGGTAATACGTAAATATAGAAAAGCAAAGAATCTGACACAGGAGGAAATGGCGGGCCGTCTTGGCGTGACGGCACCGGCTGTTAATAAGTGGGAAAATGGAAATTCATTTCCCGATATTACACTGCTGGCGCCCATTGCAAGACTATTGGAGATTTCGCTGGATGAGCTGCTTTCATTCCGGGAGGAACTGAAGGCGGAGGAGATCGGGGCGATTGTCTGTGAGGTGAACTCCAAACTGAAGGAGGAAACGTATGAAGAAGCCTTCCGATGGGCCCAAAAGAAGCTGGAGCAGTATCCAAACTGTGCAGAGCTGATTCTGTCGGTGGCGGTGGTGTTGGATGCATGGCGCATGGCAAAAGAGAAACATGCAGCAGAACGCTATGATGATGTGATCAGCCAGTGGTATATCCGGGCATTGGAGAGTAATGATGAGAATATCCGTACCAGAGCGGCGGATGCTTTGTTTGGATTTTACCAGAGGAAGGAACAGTATGGGAAGGCAGAAGAATGCCTGTTATATTTTTCGGGGCAGAATCCGGAAAGAAAGAGAAAGCAGGCGGTTATCTACAGTAAGACGGGCAGAAGGGACGAGGCGTATCAAGCATATGAAGAGCTGCTGTTTTCAGGATATCAGATGATTGCGGGAGAACTTTCGGGATGAAGCAGCCTACGGATTCCTGAAGGAAGATAAAAGATGGCAGAAGCTGGTGCAATAGATGCGATTTGCTTATTTTTTTGCGATAGTATATTGATAAATCCCTTCGGTTTTTGTAATAATAGAGATGATATTTACGCATGTTTTGCGGGTGGCTGTTTTTGAATGTAATGTAAAGGTGATTTAGATGAAGCAGACGTATTTAACAAAAACCTGGGTGGTGGCAGGATTGGCTTTTATCTGCTGTCTCCTTTGGGGCAGTGCAATTCCAACGATCAAGACAGGATACCGGCTGATGGAAGTGGGGGCTTCGGACACGGCTTCCCAGATAGTCTTTGCAGGAATCCGTTTTACGCTGGCGGGATTACTGGTGATATTGTTTGCCTGCATCAGGGAGAGAAAAGTAATTCTGCCCGGGAAGAATGTAATAAAGCTGGCTTTTCCACTGTGTCTGGCGCAGACCGTGGGACAGTACTTCTTCTTTTATGTGGGAGTGGCCCACACATCCGGGGTAAAGGGCAGTATCATTAACGGCCTTGGAAATTTTGTTGCGATTCTGATGTCCTGTCTGGTCTTCCGGCGGGAAAGGATGACAGGAAATAAACTTCTGGGATGTGCTCTGGGATTTGCCGGAGTGGTGGTGATCAATCTGATGGGAAACCAGCTGGATGGGGGATTTCGGCTGATCGGTGAGGGAAGTATTTTTATTGCCCAGCTTGCCTATGCCTTATCCACAGTATTGATCAACAAATTCTCGAGACAGGAATCTCCGGTGATTCTCAGCGGATGCCAGTTTTTTATCGGGGGACTGCTGCTGTTGGGAATCGGCCTGGGAATGGGCGGACGTCTGAATCATGGATCGGCAGCGGCGGCAGGAATCCTGCTGTATCTGGCGTTGGTATCGGCGGTTGCGTATACATTATGGTCTGTACTGCTTGCTTATAACCCGGTTTCCAAAGTGGCGATTTATGGATTTATCAATCCACTGTGCAGTGTGATCCTGTCAGCGCTGATACTGGGAGAAACAGCCCAGGCCTTCCGTCTGGGGAGTCTGTCGGCGCTTGCATTGGTCTGTGTGGGCATTTTTGTGGTAAACCGGGGGCAGTCAGTATGAGTATGAGAATGAAGAAAAAACGGATTTTTGATATTATCCAGATTGGGAATGATACGGACAGGGTGAGCCGGGGATTTGATATTTTTATTATGGTGATGATTCTCTGCAATCTGTTCCTTGCCATTTATGAGACCTTTGACAGTTCAATCAGGTATCAGAGTATCCTGACTCTTGTGGAACTGATAACGGTAGCGGTATTTACCGTTGAATACGGCCTGAGAGTGTGGACGGCGGATTATCTGTACAGTGATATTGACAGCAGATGGAAAGCAGTGCTCCGATATATCTTTTCATTCAGTGGCATCGTGGACCTGCTGTCTTTTCTTCCATACTATCTCCCGGTCTTTTTCCCGGCCGGCGTTGTGGCCTTCCGCATGTTCCGGGTCATCCGGATCTTGCGTCTGTTCCGGATCAATGCGTATTACGATGCTTTCAATGTGATCACTACCGTACTGAAAAATAAACGGGATCAGCTATTATCCTCTATTTTTATTATTCTGGTGTTGATGACGGCTGCTTCTCTGTGTATGTACAGTCTGGAGCATGAGGCACAGCCGGAAGTATTTCGGAATGCATTTTCCGGCTTCTGGTGGGCGGTATCTACCCTGCTGACGGTTGGCTATGGAGATATTTATCCCATTACTGCATTAGGAAGACTGTTTGGTATATGTATTACATTTCTGGGAGTGGGAATGGTTGCAATTCCTACCGGTATCCTGTCTGCCGGATTTGTTGAGCAGTATGCAAAGATCAAGGAGATCGACGAGGATATCAAAATCAGAGATACACAGTACATTCAGCTGGAGATGAAAGAGGGAAGTCCATGGATCGGAAAAAGAATTCGCAATCTGATGCTTCCGGCAGAGCTTGCGCCGGTCATTGTGCGAAGAGGCGAGAGGATTCTCGAACCGGGAGAAAATCTGATCCTCCGGGAGGGGGATGTAGTGGTGCTGGCGGCAGAAGAGATTGAGGGAGAGAATTTGATGTATGAGTAAGGAGAAGACTTACATTGCAATTGATTTAAAGTCCTTTTACGCTTCCGTGGAGTGTATTGAGCGGGGATTGGACCCGATGAATACCCATCTGGTGGTGGCGGATGCGTCGCGCACGGAAAAAACCATCTGTCTGGCGGTATCTCCATCTCTGAAGGCCTATGGCATCCCTGGAAGACCCAGGTTATTTGAGGTGGTGCAGAAAGTAGCAAAGGTTAATACAGAACGGCAGCGGAAGGCTCCGGGACAGAAGTTTACCGGGGCTTCAGCCAATGCCATCGAGCTGGAATTTGTATCGGCGCTGAAGGCAGACTATGTGGTCGCACCGCCCCGGATGGCGCTGTACTTAAAGTACAGTGCCCGTATCTATGATATTTACCTGAAATATGTGGCGCCGGAGGATATTCATGTCTACTCCATCGACGAGGTATTTATGGATGTGACGCATTATCTGAATACCTATCAGATGACGGCAAGGGAGCTTGCGGGCAGAATCATCCGGGATGTGCTGGAGACAACGGGGATCACGTCTACGGCGGGAATTGGAACGAATCTGTATCTGAGCAAGATTGCGATGGATATTGTGGCAAAGCATATTCCGCCGGATAAGCATGGGGTGCGGATTGCGAAGCTGGATGAGATGAGTTACCGGAAGCTTTTGTGGGGGCACCGTCCACTGACGGATTTCTGGAGGGTAGGCAGAGGATATGCCCGGAAGCTGGAAGCATACGGCCTGTATACGATGGGAGATATTGCAAGGTGTTCTCTGGGAAAGCCGGAGGATTACCTTAACGAGGAGCTGCTTTATAAGCTGTTTGGGGTAAATGCAGAGCTTTTGATCGATCATGCCTGGGGCTGGGAACCCTGTACGATGGCGGATATTAAGGCGTATCGGCCGGAAAATAACAGTATGGGTTCCGGGCAGGTGCTTCACTGTCCGTATGATTTTCAGAAGGCGAAGCTGATTGCAAGAGAGATGACGGACCTTCTGGTATTGGATCTGGTGGACAAAGGACTTGTGACAGATCAGATGGTGCTGACGGTAGGCTATGACAGAAGCAGCTTAAAAGATCCGGACATCCGCAAGACATACAGGGGTGAAATCACCACGGATCATTATGGACGGAAGGTTCCCAAACATGCCCACGGGACGGTAAATCTTGGAAGGAAGACTTCATCGACAAAGCTGATTACCGACGCGGTTATGAAGCTGTATGATGAAATCGTGAATGAGAAACTGCTGGTCAGAAGGGTGAATGTTACGGCGAATCATGTGGTGCCGGAATGTAAGGAACAGCAGGAAGAGATCTTCGAACAGATGAATCTGTTCACCGACTATGCTGCCCTTGAAAAGAAACGCAGGCAGGAGCAGGCGGGGCTGGAGCGGGAACGGAAGATGCAAAAGGCTATGCTGGATATTAAGAAGAAATATGGAAAAAATGCCATTTTAAAGGGTATGAATCTGGAAGAAGGAGCTACCGCCAGGGAGCGGAATAACCAGATCGGCGGCCATAAGGCATAGAAGGAGGCAGAGCATGAAAAGGGAAATGCAGGATTGGGAACCGTATGAAGATATTATCCATCTGCCGCACCATGTGTCCACAAAACATTCGCAGATGCCTGTACAGGACCGGGCGGCTCAGTTCGCTCCTTTTGCAGCGTTTACCGGACACGGTGAAGTCATTAAGGAGACCGAGAACCGGCATGTCAGTGACGATATGGAGTTTGTGGAATATGAAGGCGATATATAGACGGTAATCAGCCGTCGTTTGTGTTTGTGAGAGAAGTAAGAATCTGGACGATTTCATCGACAGATTCTTTTTTTTCGCCCTTTTCCCACTGAATAAATACATTCAGCAGAGCGCCGGCATAAAAGTAGAGATCGTAGATGGAGCCGGAATAATGGGGCGCTACATAGAGCATCATATATTCATTGATAGCATTGATCATCAGATAGTGCAGATCGGCTTCCTCCAATGTAATGAAAAGAAATGCATAGCGGTCAAAATAGCGGAGAGCATGGCGGATGCGTTCTTCCTTCCGCAGTACGGTGAGAGTAATAGTCTCCGGGCATTCTTCCAGATAACCGTTGATGATTTCCTGAAGGTAGTTGTTGAGAGCGTCGGTCTTGTCGCGGAAATAATGATAGAAGGTCATCCGTGATACACCGGCCTTCTTAACAATATCGGAAATCGTGACGGAGTCAAAATCTTTCTGCTGAGTCAGAGCAAGGATAGATTCACCGATACACTGTCTGGTGAAACGGTTTCTCTTGGTAAATTTCTTATTAACAAGTCTTATCATGACAACCTCCGAAGATATGAGCTGAATACATGGATGAAAATATATGTTCAAATATTGACACATTGGCTTTCTTTGTAAATTGTATCATAGAATGAGGTAAGATACAATTAAGAAGTAGTAATGAAAACTACGTGTAAAGTAAAAGAGGTCATGGGAGGAAGCTATGGAAAAGATAGTCATATTGGCTGAAACCGGTTCGGATATAACAAAGGAAGTGGCGGCGGAATACGGGATCTGGCTGGTGCCGATGCATGTGTCATTTGGAGATGAAACCAGAGATGACGGGACATTTTCGGCAGAGGAAATTTATGGATATTATGAACGCACGGGAATGCTGCCAAAGACGAGCGGCTGTGTGCCGGAGGATTTTGTCAGGATATTTCGTGAGATCCGAAAAGCACATCCGGGTTGTAAGATCCTGTATCTTGCGTACTCGGCGGTTACTACCTGCTCTTATCAGAGCGCAGGGATTGCCATTGAGGAAGAACAGATCGAAGGAGTAGTCTGTATCGACACAAAACAGGTGTCCGCAGGACAGGGCGCAGTAGTGATTGAGATGGCAAAGCGTCTGAGCAGGCACCCGGAGTGGGATGTGGAAAGAGCCGCTAAAGAGGCCGTAAAAATTGCCGAGAGTGTCAGGATGTGTTTTGTGCCGGATACACTGGAATTTTTAAGGGCAGGAGGCAGAGTCAGCAATGCGGCGGCGCTGGCCGGGAGTCTTTTAAAGCTCCATCCCTGCATTGAGATTCTGGATGGCCGTCTGCAGGCTACGAAAAAACAGCGCGGGAATATGAAAAAGATTGTGCCAAACCTGGTAAAGGATTATATGGAAGAAAAGCAGCTGTCTCCGGAAGAGATTTTTCTGATCTGGGCTCCGGGATTGGAAGAGGGGACAAGGAGAGCGGCTGAGCTTACGGCTTATGAAAGCGGCGCAAAGAAAGTAACCTGGGTACGGACCGGAGGGGTGATCACCTGCCATGGAGGTCCGGGAGCATTTGGAATTGCCGGTTTTGAAAAATAAAGTTATATTAGAGTATTTTGAAATAGTTTGCACTCGCGTGCAGACTATTTTTGTGCTATACTAAATCCGCAGCTGCAAATAAAGGATAGATAGCTGCGGTAATGTACTTCCAGAGGAGAAAGTTGGGGTTAAGATGAAGACAGCAGGGATTGATGCGAATGAACGCAGATTCCAGCATATTAAGCATGAATTTGAGCCGGTTTACGATCAGGATTCCCGGATTTTGATTTTGGGGACACTGCCTTCGGTAAAATCCAGAGAGCAGCAGTTTTATTACGGGCATCCGCAGAACCGTTTTTGGAAGGTGTTAAGCGCTCTGTATGAAGCGGCAGACGTGCCGGCGACAATCGGGGAAAAGAAGGAATTTCTGCTGGAACATCACATAGCTGTCTGGGATGTGATCGCGGAGTGTGATATTATCGGCTCCAGTGACAGCTCAATTAAAAATGTAGTACCCGCCGATCTGACGGAGATTCTGGAGAATGCGCCGATTGAGTGCATTTATGCAAATGGCGGAAAGGCCTATGAGCTGTATATGAAATACAGCTATGAGAAAACAGGGAGAGAGATTGTGAAGCTTCCGTCTACGAGCCCGGCTAATGCGGCATTTCAGATGGACAGGCTTCTGGAAGCCTGGAAGCAAAAGATAAGAAATTGAGAGGGATAATTATGTTAAAGAATAAATCGATATTTGGAGCATTTTGCGGTCTGATGACAGGAATATGCTGGGGAGTTTCGGGTGTGTTCGGACAGTTTTTGTTTGAGACCAGGGGAATTGAGACGGCCTGGCTGGTGCCGATCCGCCTGACAAGCGCCGGTATACTGCTGCTTATATATCTGTTTGTTACCAACAGGGAGGAAGTGATTCGTCTGGCGAAGAACCGGAGAGATTTTATCCAGACGATACTTGCCGGGGTCTGTGGAACGATGATGTTTCAGCTGACTTTTTTTGGAACGGTTCAGCGGTCCAATGCGGGAACTGCTACGGTGCTTCAGTATCTGGCGCCGGTAATGATTATGGTTTATGTGTGTGTGCGGAAAAAGAAGCTGCCGAAGAAGCTTGAGACATTATCCATTCTTCTGGCAATCGGAGGCATTTTCCTTATATCAACACACGGAAATATCCATTCGCTGGTCATGACCCCGGAAGCGCTCATGTGGGGAATCGGCTGTGCATTTTTTATGTTTCTGAATACGGTGATCCCGGAGTCGCTGTATGAGAGGCATCCGTCCACTGTCGTGGTGGGATGGGCGCTCTTATTTGGCGGAATTGTACTCTCCTGTGTGTTCAGACCCTGGAAATATACGGTACGGTTTGACGCGGCGGTCTGGGTATCCCTGTTCTTTATTATTATTGGGGGATCGGTTGCGGCGTACCTTTTTTATGCTAATTCTGTAAAATGGATTGGTCCGACAAAGGCGAGCCTGTTCTCCTGTATTGAGCCGGTAACGGCTACCATATTATCCGCACTGTGGCTAAAGACGGATTTTATATGGATTGACCTGATTGGATTTGTACTGATTCTGTCAACCGTATTTATTTTAAGCAGGACCGGTGACTAGAACCGGTCATTTAAAAGCAGCCAGTTGGCTCTCCACCAGCGCATGATCTGCCAATAGTCGGCGCCGGAGAGCCCGTATTCTTTTATCAGATTAAATTTTGCTGATATACTTCTGACATCTTCGAACCACACTTCGTGTTCAGTTCCATTCAGCGTATAACGAAAATAAGGAGACATGGCGGTTTCGTCAAATTGAATGACGGCGTTATTTTCTACCGCAATGCGAATGGCCTCCACATTTCCAATGGTGACGGCTGCGGTAGTACCCTGCTCAAAG
This sequence comes from Eubacteriales bacterium, assembly GCA_030524585.1. Classification (GTDB taxonomy): domain Bacteria; phylum Bacillota; class Clostridia; order Lachnospirales; family Lachnospiraceae; genus Claveliimonas. The sequence continues at coordinate 59,024 of JAUNGJ010000002.1, forward strand.
GGGAGGGGCCAATCATAACCATAGTTTGGGATTCCAAGATGGATCTTCTCGGGAGGAATTTCGGTAACGGCATAGTCTACAACCCGGCGAACGGCATTCAGAGGCGCTACCGCCATGTTGGGACCGTATTTGTATCCCCATTCATAGGTCATAAGAAGGACGGAGTCTGCCGCCGCGCCAAGCGCCGCATAATCTTTGCCCTCGTAGAGAAGGCCCGGCTGATTGGCGGAAGTCTTGGGCGCAAGGGCCACCGTGGTTGTGTAGCCGTAAGGACGGAGCGCGGCTGCCAGCTCATTTACAAACGCGGTAAATGCATCCCGGTCCTGCCGCTGAATAAATTCAAAATCTACGTCTGCGCCGGCAAAGTTTTTGGATTGAAGGGTATTTAGGACCTGGCCGATCAGATTCTGCCTGTAGTTCTCGTTTTGCACGACAGAAGTGATCAGGGCGTTATTAAACTGACCGGAGGCGTCGAAAGGGGTTAAAGTGAGAATGGGACGCACATCCTGGGACAGGGCAGCCTGAATCATCCAGTAGTCATCCAGTGGAGGCAGCAGAAGATTTCCTTCGGGGGTGAACCCGTAGGAAAAGATAAAGAGCTCTGTCAGGAAGGGAAGCGTCTGCTCCAGAACCCAGGGACTAATATAAGTATAGGCATAGCCGCCGGCCTGGATCGAAGGCTTCGCAGGAGAAAATTCCTCCGGGTAAGTAATGAGAAGCGCCTGGCCGACTGCAAGAGCATAGGGGTATACCAATTGGTTGCCGTAGATGATGGAGTCGGCGGACACACCGAAATTCGCGGCGATACTATCAATGGTATCCCCGGAGGCTACAACGTAGATATCCATAATAAACTCCTGGAGAAGTTCTTTTATTTAGTATATGAAACAGGGGGAGGACTGACAAAATAATATGGCTTAATGGATGCAAATATTTCTAATTGTGCATCCCATGTAAATGTTTTATAATCTATTCAGAGAGTGAGTGCGGAAATGGCATGATACATCAAAAGAGGAAGAATGAGAGGACGAAAGTATGAAGAAAAGTAATCCAAAGGCGTTGCTGCCGATTGGCGTGTTTCTGGTTTTGTATTTGGGACTGGGAATCCTGTTTGAGTATGTGATGAAGATTCCGATGGGATTTTACAATATTCCGATTGTCATTGCTTTTATGGCGGCAATTCTGGTTGCGTGTCTCCAGAACCGTGAGCTGAAGTTTGATGACAAGCTGGAGGTTATGGCAAAGGGATTGGCAGATAAGAACATCATTACCATGCTGCTGATCTTTTTGACTGCCGGTGCTTTTGTCGGCGTGGTCGGAAGAAGCAGTGCGGAGAGTGTGGCATATTTTATGCTGTCATTAATTCCGGCAAAGTTTGCAGTTGCGGTACTGTTTGTGGTAGCCTGTTTTGTATCGACAGCGATGGGGACTTCTGTGGGGACGATTACGCTGATCACACCGATTGCGGTGGCGGTATCTGCGGCGTCTGGCTTTGATCTGCCCCTATGTGTAGGCTCAGTTATGGGAGGAGCTATGTTCGGAGATAACCTGTCATTTATTTCAGACACTACGATTGCTGCATGTAATGGACAGGGATGTGCCATGAAGGATAAGTTTCGGGAGAACTTTGGAATTGCTTTTCCGGCGGCGCTGGTAACGCTGGCGCTGATTCTGGTATTATCCCTGCGCACGGATCTGAGCGGAGCGGTATCCCAGGACTATAATCTGATTCAGATTATTCCATATGTGCTGGTTCTGATTGGCGGCATTATTGGAATCAATGTATTCATTGTGCTTCTGGTCGGAATTGCGTCGGGAGCAGTGATCATGCTGGCAACAGGGCAGATTGCACCGGTGGATCTGATCAGCAGTATGGGGTCCGGTGCAGCAGGAATGTTTGAGACCAGCATGGTCGCGATTCTGGTATCCGCCATGTGTGCGCTGATCCGGGAATATGGAGGCTTCGAAGCGCTGCTTGCTGCAATCCGCAGAGTATTTAAGGGAAAGAAGGGCGGACAGCTGGGGATGGGACTTCTGGTTGGGGCCATGGATATTGCAACGGCGAATAACACGGTTGCCATTGTTATGGCGAATCCGATTGCCGCTGAGATGGCACAGGAATATGGCGTTACACCGAGAAAAACAGCTTCTATACTGGATACCTTTTCCTGTGTTTTTCAGGGGGTAATTCCCTACGGTGCACAGATGCTGGTGGCGCTGTCGGCGGCTAATGAGCTGGGATATGAGCTGTCGGCCTTTGATGTGATTCCGCGGTTGTTTTACCCGGGACTGCTGCTGATCAGTTCGCTGATATTTATCTTCGTAATACCGGGAAAGCGCGGGATTACCGAATAATAAATCTGCGTATCAGGCAGCTGACTACTCCGGCAAGGCAGAGTGTAAACAGCACGGAGTGCAGGGAACCATAGACCGCTAATGCTCCCTGCATTCCCTGGAGCGGCGCCGGTGACGCCGGGATAAGTCCTCCAAAAAGGCTGGACAGGAGAGAGCCCGTGTAGATAAAGAGAAAGGAGAACAGGCCCCTTCCTTTGTCGGCGGGATTTCCCCTGCGGACTCCGTTTTTACTGCCAAACAGAACAAGAAGAAATGTAATGATCTCAAACAGCAGTAAAAAGAGCGCCACGCCGGCATAAGCGCCGAGAATATAATTCTTTTCGTTTACCGCATGCAGGATGTTTCCATAGGCGCTGTGGTTTTTCCAGAAAGAGAGGCCCAAAGTATATGTAATAATGGCAATCAGAATCAGCGTTGCGGCGCGAAGCAAAAAACTGCCGATCTTATAGATGGCCTTTCCTCCGGCTTTTGCTGTCTTGGCAGCGGGAGAAACCAGATTTGGCACTCCGTGTTTTTTCTTTTTCCTTTTCTCTTTATCCGAATTGCGGCGTCTGTCCGAAAAATCGTCATCTACCCCGTCATTATCCAGCTCTGACAGGCTGGAAAGTGCGTCCTGATAATCGTCGTCTTCCTCCTTAAATTGCAGATCAGACAGATCCTCCTCGTAAATCACTTCAAAATCATCGTCAAAAAAATCTTTATTATTTATACTCATAATTAATCCCTCCTAACGAATGGTTCCTATTCTATTCTGTTTATGAAGAAGAAACAAGAGATATCATAGAATGTTCACGAATAAATAAGATTTTCTTAAGCAGGAAAAAGAAGGAAAATATTAAAAAAAGATGTTGACAGATAGGAAAAGTAGGAATATAATCAAATAAACACATAAAACATATCAAAATAGTAGGAAAAGGAGAAGCGTATGTCTAATATTTATAAAGGAACACTCGGATTAATTGGAAATACACCTCTGGTAGAGGCAGTCAACGTGGAGAGAGATTTGGAACTGGAGGCAACCATTCTGGTGAAGCTGGAATATTTCAACCCGGCAGGAAGCGTGAAGGACAGAATTGCCAAGGCAATGATTGAGGACGCAGAGGAGAAGGGAATTTTAAAGGAAGGTTCTGTAATTATAGAGCCTACGTCAGGAAATACGGGCATCGGTCTGGCAGCGATTGCAGCAGCAAAGGGATATCGAATTATTCTCACTATGCCGGAGACGATGAGTGTTGAGAGAAGAAACATTCTGAAGGCCTATGGAGCTGAACTGGTATTGACAGAAGGCGCCAAGGGAATGAAGGGCGCAATTGCCAGAGCAGAAGAGCTGGCTAAGGAAATTCCGGGAAGCTTTATCCCCGGGCAGTTTGTGAATCCGGCCAATCCGGCAATTCACAGAAGCACAACCGGACCTGAGGTCTGGAACGATACCGATGGAAAGGTAGACTACTTTGTGGCAGGTGTAGGAACCGGTGGAACGCTGACCGGTGTCGGCGAATATCTGAAGGCTCAGAATCCGGAGGTAAAGATTGTCGCAGTAGAGCCGGCTGGCTCTCCGGTGCTCTCGGAAGGAAAGGGCGGTCCTCATAAGATTCAGGGTATCGGAGCCGGATTTGTACCGGATGTACTGAATACAGAGATTTATGATGAGATTATTAAAGTGGAAAATGAAGATGCATTTGCAGCAGGAAAGATCCTTGCAAAGAAGGAAGGCGTATTGGTTGGAATTTCTTCCGGAGCAGCACTGCATGCAGCAATTCAGCTGGCAAAACGTCCGGAGAATAAAGGAAAAACTATTGTAGCGCTGCTCCCGGATACCGGTGACAGATACTACTCTACTCCACTCTTTACAGAATAACAGAATAAAAATATAGAAGAATGAGGTATCTATTATGGGCGAGAAAATCACAAGAGAAAACAGGAAATTTAAATTTGAAACATTACAGCTGCATGTTGGTCAGGAGAAGCCGGATCCGGTAACCGATGCCAGAGCAGTGCCGATTTATCAGACTTCATCCTATGTATTCCGCAACAGCGATCATGCGGCAGCACGTTTCGGTCTGGCGGATGCGGGAAATATTTATGGACGTCTTACAAATCCTACGGAGGATGTATTTGAGCAGAGAATTGCGGCCCTGGAGGGCGGCGTGGCAGCGCTTGCCGTAGCATCAGGAGCAGCAGCGATCACCTATACCATCGAGAATCTGGCCCAGAATGGCGACCATATTGTATCCGCTAAAAATATTTACGGAGGTTCCTATAATCTGCTGGCGCACACACTTCCACAGTATGGCATTCAGACAACATTTGTAGACATCTTTAATTATGATGAGGTGGAAGCGGCAATTCAGGATAACACAAAGGCAGTTTTCATCGAAACTCTTGGCAATCCGAATTCGGACGTAGTAGATATTGAAGCCATTGCTGAAATAGCACATAAGCACAAAATTCCGCTTGTAATTGATAATACCTTTGCAACTCCATATCTGGTGCGTCCAATTGAATATGGAGCTGACATTGTGGTACATTCCGCAACGAAATTTATCGGAGGACACGGCACGACGATTGGTGGTGTGATTATTGATTCCGGTAAATTTGACTGGGAAGCATCCGGAAAATTCCCGTCCTTAACCGAGCCGAATCCAAGCTATCACGGAATCAGCTTTACAAAGGCAGTAGGAGCGGCGGCATTTGTAACAAAGATTCGCGCGATCCTTCTGAGAGATACCGGAGCGACGATTTCACCTTTCCATGCATTTATCTTCCTGCAGGGTCTGGAGACGCTTTCACTGAGAGTAGAGCGTCATGTGGAGAATGCGCTGAAGGTAGTAGAATATTTGAATAACCATCCACAGGTAGAAGCAGTACATCATCCGGCAGTAACTGCGGATGAAAGCCAGCAGGAACTGTATAAGAAGTATTTCCCGAATGGCGGAGGCTCCATCTTTACATTTGAGATCAAAGGGGATGCCCAGAAAGCGAAGGATTTTATCGATAATCTTGAGCTGTTCTCACTGCTTGCAAATGTAGCTGACGTGAAGTCCCTTGTGATTCATCCGGCTACCACCACACACAGCCAGTGCACGGAGGAAGAGCTGTTAGACCAGGGAATTAAGCCGAATACAGTGCGTCTCTCCATTGGAACAGAGAATATTGATGATATTATTCAGGATCTGGAAGAGGCATTCAAGGCAGTGCAGTAATAGTGCGTGGGGTAATCATGAAGCTTTCAAAAAAGTGCAGGTATGGACTCAGGGCTTTGATCGATCTGTCTGCAAATGCTGGGAATGAATACATGGTGCTGGGAAATATCGCGGAGCGAAATGGTGTCTCTCCACAATATCTGGAACAGGTATTTGCCAGTCTCCGAAGAGCGGGGATCGTAAAAGGAATCAAAGGCTCACAGGGAGGCTACCGGCTGAATATAGATCCGGGAGAACTTACGGTTTCGGAGATTCTGGAGGCTCTGGACGGCAGTTATCAGATTGACGCAGAGGAGACTCCGGATGACAGTCATGGCCGTGGTATAGCAGACAGTATTCAGAATCTGGTGATTGATCAGATTAATGAAAAATTAAATCAGATATTAACGGGTATCACATTGAATGATTTGAAAAGGCATTATTTGGATTATAAAGAATACAATCAGGATATGTACTATATTTAGTGGAAAGAGAGCCTTAGAGAGGCTCTCTTTTGTAGTAAATTGGGGAAGGAAGGAAAAGAACGGGTATGGAGTATAGAATTGAGACGCGATGTATTCATGGAAAGGAACAGATGATCAAACAACATCCCTTTGGGACGGTCAGTGTGCCGATTTATCAGACGGCAACCTTTTCTCATCCAGGTATCGGCCATTCAACGGGCTATGATTATTCAAGAGAAAGCAATCCTACGAGGAGTGAGCTGGAAGAGGTGGTTTCCTCGCTGGAGGGGGCCTTTGACACAGTGGCCTGTTCTTCTGGGATGGCGGCGGTCACACTCTGTCTGGAATTGTTTCACAGAGGGGATCATATCCTGTGTACCGATGATCTGTACGGCGGTTCCGTGCGGGAATTTGAGACGGTTGGAAGAAAGCGGGGATTGGAATTTTCCTATGTCGATACTTCGGATTGGAAGCTCGCCGAAAGGGGGATCCAAAAAAACACCAAAGCGTTGTATATTGAGACGCCCAGCAACCCAACCATGAAGGTGACGAACCTATATAAAATGAAAGAACTGGCAAAACAGCATGATCTTCTGCTGATCGTGGATAACACGTTTCTGACGCCATATTTCCAGAACCCTCTTGCCCTGGGGGCAGATATTGTGATTCACAGCGGCACCAAGTTTCTGGGAGGGCATAATGATACGCTGGCCGGATTCTTAAGTACATCCAGGGAAAGCCTGGCTTCTGAGATCCGTTATCTCTATAAAACGGTTGGCAGCAGTTTATCGCCCTTTGACAGTTTTTTATTGCTGCGGGGGATTAAGACATTGTCTGTCCGGCTGGAAAAACAGCAGAGCAATGCGTTGGAAATTGCCCGCTGGCTTCAGGATCATGATAAAATAGAGGATGTGTATTATGTGGGATTGCCGGAGCATCCGGGATATGATACAAACCTGGCCCAGTCCAGAGGATTCGGAAGCATGATTTCATTCCATACGGATACGCCGGAGACAGCGAGAAGGATGCTGGAGAAAATCCGGCTGATCACCTATGCGGAAAGCCTTGGCGGGGTGGAATCTCTTCTGACCTATCCTATGCTTCAGACACACGGAGATGTCCCGGCAGAGGTGCGGGAGAGGCTTGGTATTACGGATTCTTTTTTGCGGATGTCGGTTGGGATTGAGAACATACAGGATCTGATCGAGGATCTGGAATATGCGCTTTCATAAATGACAGAGGACGGAGGATAAGAAATGTTTGATTTTGATACAACGATAGAACGAAGAGGAACGGATTGTTTAAAGTATGATTTTGCCAGAGAGCGGGGGATGCCGGAGGATGTGCTGCCCCTGTGGGTTGCCGACATGGATTTTGCCACCGCGCCTGTGATTCTTGAGAAGCTGGAGCAGAGAGTCCGCCACGGAATATTCGGATATTCGGAGGGGAAAGAAGGATACTTCCGGGCTTTGGAGAGCTGGTATGAGAGACGGTTTGACTGGAAGGTTAAAAGAAGCTGGCTTGTGAAAACGCCGGGAGTAGTGTTTGCCCTTGCTACGGCTGTGCGGGCTTATACGGAGGCAGGAGATGCAGTGCTGATTCAGCAGCCGGTGTATTATCCCTTTAGTGAAGTGATTCTGGATAATGGAAGAAGATTGGTGAACAGCCCCCTGAAAATAGTGGAAGGCCGCTATGAGATGGACTTTGAGGATTTTGAGGCAAAGATCGTGGAAGAGAAGGTGAAGCTGTTTTTGCTTTGCAGTCCCCATAATCCGGCGGGCAGAGTCTGGAAAGAGTGGGAACTGAGAAAAGTGGGCGAGATTTGCCAGAAACACGGAGTACTTGTGGTCAGCGATGAGATTCACAGCGATTTTGTATGGCCTGGCAATCATCATCTGGTATTTGCGTCCCTGTCCCCGGAGCATGAAAAGATGACGGTCACCTGTACGTCGCCAAGTAAAACCTTCAATGTCGCCGGCCTTCAAATTTCGAATATTTTTATTCCGGATCCGGAGCTTCGAAGAAGGTTTCGGGAGAAGATGGCTTCGGCCGGATACAGTCAGCCGAACGTGATGGGACTGGCGGCATGCCAGGCTGCCTATGAGGGCGGAGAGCAATGGCTGGAGGAATTGAAAGGGTATATCTGGGATAATTATCTGTTCCTGAAGGATTATCTTGAGAAAAACATACCAAAGGTACAAGTCTTTCCTCTTGAGGGAACCTATCTGGTCTGGGTGGACTTCCGGCAAACGGGACTGACGGAAAAGGAGCGGCAGGATCTGATCGTAAATAAGGCGCATCTGTGGCTGGACAGCGGAGCGATGTTCGGAGAGGACGGGGAAGGCTTTGAACGGATTAACATTGCCTGCCCGAGGGCGACGCTGGAGCGGGCGTTGAGGCAGTTGGAGGAAGCACTATGAAAAATCCACTTCACTATCAATTATCAGAATATGACTGTGGACCCACGGCGATGTTGAATGCCATCAGGTTTTTGTTTGAACGGGAGGAAATATCGCCGGTGGTTATCCGGAATATTATGCTGTACTGTCTTGACAGCTATAATGATGAGGGCATTATGGGGAAATGCGGCACCTCCCATGCGGCCATGATGTTTCTCAGCAACTGGTTGAATGGATTTGGAAAGATCGGCCAGCTTCCGGTATCCAGCAGCTATCTTTCCGGCGAGGGCGTCTGGGTAGGAAAAGGAAGCCACATCAACGGCGCGCTGTGCCGGGGAGGCGTGGTGGTGGTGCGGCTGTTTTTTGACTGTGCCCACTATGTGCTGCTTACCGGGATTCGGGATGGGAAGATTCTGATGTTTGATCCCTATTATGTGGAAGGTGATCTGGAACAGCCAGGGGTGGTCCAGGTAGAGGATCAGCCCTTTTGGTATAACAGGATCGTGGATGTAAGCTGTTTTAACCGGGAGTCTACGGAGCTGTATGCCCTGGGGCCGGTGGAATGCCGGGAGGCGGTAATTATTTACAATGACAATACAAAGAAAGAAGAGGAAGAGGCAATTGAGTATTTTATTTAAAACATACTATTTTGGTATGTTTTAAATAAAATACAATGAAGTTATACAGAGTCTGTTGACAAAAGATTTTTTCATGCTATAATCCTATTAAACAGATAGGAAAGATATAGATAAGAAATAAAGTGGAAAGGAGAAGATAACATGATGAAAAAGATACACAAATGTTTGGAATATATGTGTTGTTGCGGCGGTATGTGTACGCCTATGGCTGAATGTTGTCAGGATTTAATGATGCTTTCCATGCTGCAGATTTATGACTTCCGGAACAGAGAATGGACGCCGGGGTCATAATGCAGAAAAAAGGAATGGGATTCCGGAGAATACAAAGGAAGCATCACGCTTCCTGTTTTTTTGCGCAAAATTTACGGTATATGAGGGAGAGAGACGTTGGATATTGAATTTGTGACCGAATATTTGCCCATGTATGTGGAGGCTGCAAAGCTGACGCTGCGACTGGGATTCATAGGTATTCTGTTTTCTATTGTGATTGGAATTATCTGTTCTCTGGTTGGATATTATAAGATTCCGCTGTTGAGACGGATAACGGCAGTATACATAGAGCTGTCCAGAAATACGCCGTTGCTGGTACAGTTGTTTTTCCTGTATTTTGGACTTCCCAAGCTGGGAATCATGCTCAGCTCAGAGGGATGTGCGATCATCGGGCTCAGCTTTCTGGGCGGCAGCTATATGGCGGAGGCTTTTCGCAGCGGCCTGGAGTCCGTTGAAAAAAGCCAGGTGGAGTCAGCCCTTGCCATAGGACTGAGTCACCCTCAGGCGATGCGTTACGTGGTTTTTCCGCAGGCGTTGGCGGTATCCATACCGCCCCTTTGTGCGAATATCATTTTTCTGATCAAGGAGACCTCCGTGTTCAGTGTGGTAGCGCTTGCCGATCTGATGTATGTGGCGAAGGATCTGATCGGGCTGTATTACCAGACGGACGAGGCGCTGCTGATGCTGGTGATTGCCTATCTGATCTTGCTGCTGCCGGTTTCTCTGGCGGCGGGCTTGCTGGAGAGGAGGTTAAGGTATGCAGGATTTGGGAATTAGAGTATTGTTCATGGGCAATAACTTTTCCAGGCTGTTAGGGGGCCTGTGGATTACCGTCAAGATTTCTCTGATTGCGGTTGCCCTGTCGATGGTATTGGGAATCCTTCTGGGGATGGTTATGACGCTGAAACATCCGGTTACCAGATTTATTACAAAGGTGTATCTGGAATTTATCCGAATCATGCCCCAGCTGGTGCTTCTGTTTCTGGTGTATTTCGGACTCACCAAATCCTTCGGAATCCAGCTGTCCGGGCAGACTGCCGCGGTGATCGTGTTTACCCTCTGGGGGACGGCAGAGATGGGAGACCTGGTCAGAGGAGCGCTGATCTCCATACCAAAGCATCAGTACGAAAGCGGTGCGGCGCTGGAACTTGAGAGCAGGCAGATTTACCGGTATATCATCATTCCCCAGACCCTCAGGAGATTGATTCCGTTAGCCATTAATCTGACGACCAGAATGATTAAGACCACATCGCTGATCGTGTTGATCGGAGTGGTCGAGGTGCTGAAAACGGCGCAGCAGATTATTGAGGCGAACCGGTATACGGTTCCGGATTCGGCTCTTTGGATTTACGGAATGATTTTCTTCCTGTATTTCATCGTCTGTTGGCCAATCTCCAGATTCGCGGCAAGGATGGAAAAGAAATGGGAGAATTAACCGGGAGGTGGTTTTGTGGAAGAGAAAGAAAAATTGCTGGAGGTACATGAGCTTTACAAGGATTACGGCAATGGTCCGGTACTGAAAGGCATATCGCTGGACGTACATAAAGGGGAGGTCGTGGTTCTGGTAGGACCTTCCGGCTGTGGAAAGAGCACGTTCCTTCGATGTATGAACGGGCTGGAGGCAATCCAGTCCGGGGAAATACGTTTGGATGGCAACGTGATCACAGATGATAAAACGAAATGGAGTGATGTGCGGCAAAAAATAGGAATGGTATTTCAAAGCTATGAGCTGTTTCCGCATATGACAGTTATGGACAATATTCTGCTGGGGCCTTTAAAGGTACAGAGAAAGGATAAAAGAGCGGCGGAAAAAGAAGCGGAGAAGCTTTTGGAGAGAGTTGGCCTCCTGGATAAGAGGGATTCCTTTCCCAGGCAGTTATCCGGGGGCCAGAAGCAGAGGGTGGCAATCGTCAGGGCACTGATCATGAAGCCGGAGATACTTCTTTTTGATGAAGTGACGGCGGCGCTGGATCCGGAAATGGTGCGGGAAGTGCTGGACGTTATGCTGGAGCTGGCAAGGGAAGGCTCTACCATGGTGATTGTTACTCATGAGATGCAGTTTGCCAGGGCGGTTGCAGACCGCATCGTATTTTTAGACGGTGGTGAAATTGTAGAGATGGATGCACCGGAGAACTTTTTTACCCGACCAAAAACCGAGCGCGCGCAGAGGTTTTTGAATACATTTACATTTAACTAAAAGGAAGGATGGTTATTATGAAAAAGATTTTTACATTATTACTGGCATTTGTTCTTATACTGGGAACATTGACAGGATGCGGACAGAAAGCCGACGGTAAAGCGGAGGCAGATGACGGGGAGCGGGTATACCGCACTCTGGATGAGATCAAGGAAAGCGGTAAGATTGTTGTGGGAGTATTCAGCGATAAAAATCCATTTGGCTATGTGGATGAGAACGGCGACTACCAGGGCTATGACGTTTATTTTGCAGAGCGTCTGGCGAAGGATCTTGGCGTAGATATTGAATATGTGTCTACAGAAGCCGCAAGCCGTGTGGAATATCTGGAATCCGGAAAAGTTGACGTGGTCCTGGCAAACTTTACGGTGACAGAGGAACGTGCAGAGTCCGTAGATTTCGCGCTGCCATATATGAAGGTTGCCCTTGGAGTGGTTTCTCCGGATGACGCTCTGATCACAAGTGCGGATGAGCTAAAAGGTAAAACACTGATTGTTGCAAAAGGAACTACTGCCGAGACCTACTTTACGGAAAATTATCCGGATGTAGAGCTGCTGAAGTTTGATCAGTATACAGAAGCTTACAACGCGCTGCTGGACGGCAGAGGCGACGCACTTTCTACTGACAATACGGAGGTTCTGGCATGGGCGCTTCAGAATGAAGGCTTTTCTGTGGGAGTAGAATCCCTGGGAGATCTGGATACCATTGCACCGGCCGTATCAAAGGGAAATGATACATTAAAAGACTGGATCAATGACGAAATCGTGTCGCTGGCAGATGAGCAGTTCTTCCATGCAGACTATAAAGAAACGCTGGAACCTGTATACGGTTCAGAAGTAGATATCGACAGCCTGGTAGTAGAAGGCGGCGTGGTTGAAGAAGAAACAGAAGCAAAGGGAACCATTACGGTGGCAGCATCTGCCACTCCTCACGCGGAGATTCTGGAGCAGGCAAAGCCTCTGCTTGCAAAAGAAGGATGGGATCTGGAAGTGACCGTGTTTGATGATTATGTACAGCCAAATCTGGTAGTTGAAAGTGATGAGTTTGACGCAAATTACTTCCAGCATATCCCGTATCTGGAAGATTTTAATAAGGAGCAGGGAACCCATCTGGTCAATGTGGGCGGCATTCACTACGAACCATTCGGTATCTATCCGGGAACCAAAGATTCTCTGGATGATCTGAAAAAGGGCGATGTCATTGCTGTGCCAAATGACACAACCAATGAGGCCAGAGCATTGCTTCTTCTGGAGGCAAATGGTGTGATTACTCTGAAAGACGGGGCAGGGCTTGCCGCAACGGTAAAGGATATCAAGGATAATCCGCTGGATATCCAGATTCAGGAGCTGGAAGCAGCGCAGGTATCCAGAGTAAAGGATGAGGTGGCCTTTGTGGTACTGAACGGAAATTATGCATTGGAGGCAGGCTTTTCCGTAGCAAAGGATGCTATCGCCTATGAAACTTCTGACTCAGAGGCTGCAAAGACATATGTGAATGTGATTGCAGTAAAAGAGGGAAATGAGGATTCAGAGGGAGTGAAGGCGCTGGTTAAGGTATTGAAGTCTGATGCGATCAAAGACTATATTACAGAGACCTATGACGGAGCAGTTATTCCGTTTGAAGAATAAATCTGACAGGCAGTTCGATATGCAGAAGACGTTTCCCGATACGTCTGATTGGCATACGAAAGTATAGAAAAGCAGGGATGCTGCGTCTAAAGGGCGGCATCCCAACTTTCGTTCATAGAATCTATGGGAAGGAGCAATACAATGGAGCCAATGATAAGGGTAGAACATTTGAATAAAGTATTCCGGTCTGCCGGGGAGGAGGTGACTGCCGCAGATGATATCAGCTTTGCGATTGATAAGGGAGACATCTACGGGGTCATCGGATTATCCGGCGCGGGGAAAAGCACGCTGGTCAGGTGCCTGAATCTGCTGGAGAAACCGTCCTCCGGGAATGTGTACATAGGAGAGAAGAATCTCACGAAGCTTTCCGGAAAGGAACTGCGGATGGAGAGGCGAAAGATCGGAATGATTTTTCAGCATTTTAATCTTCTGATGCAGAGAACTGTGCTGGACAATGTGTGCTTTCCTCTGGAAATTGCGGGAATGAAGAAGAAAGAGGCCAGAGAACGCGCGAGGAAGATGCTGCAGACAGTAGGATTGGAGGATAAAGCAAAGGCCTATCCGGTCCAGCTGTCCGGAGGCCAGAAGCAAAGAGTTGCCATTGCCCGCGTGCTGGCGGCAAATCCTGAGATCATACTCTGTGATGAGGCAACCAGCGCTCTGGATCCTCAGACTACAAAATCGATACTTGACTTGTTGAGGGATATTAATCAGCAGTATGGAATCACGATCGTGGTGATCACCCATGAGATGAGTGTGGTGCGGGAAATCTGCAGCCACGTGGCAGTTCTGGATCGTGGAAGGCTGGTAGAGTCCGGAACGGTGAAGGAGGTATTTGGCGCGCCGAAGACCGAGGCGGCCCGGAGGCTGATCCTATATGGAGGAAGCCCGGCGGGCAGATGGGAAGAACGAAGAATTGCGGAGGATTTGGATCATGTGGGATAAGGAAATGATTACCATGTTAGTGGACGGAACTGTGGATACACTTTATATGACGCTGATATCAACGCTGTTCGGGTATGTGCTGGGGCTCCCGATGGGGATTCTGCTGGCGGTAACCGATAAAGAAGGAATCCGGCCAAATGGGTTGTTATATAAAATACTGGATTTCATAGCAAATCTGATCAGAAGTATTCCGTTTTTGATTCTTCTGATTCTTGTAATACCGCTGACAAAGCTGATCGTAGGACAGAGCTATGGTCCAAACGGTACGGTGGTGCCCCTTGTGATTGCGGCGGCGCCTTTTATCGGCCGTATGGTAGAGTCTTCTCTGAAGGAAGTGGATCAGGGAGTAATTGAGGCGGCGATCAGCATGGGAGCCGGAACCGGGGAGATTATCTGGAAGGTTTTGCTGGCGGAGGCGCGCACATCGCTGCTTGTGGGAGTCACCATTGCTATCGGCACGATCCTCGGCTATTCGGCGATGGCCGGAGTGGTAGGAGGCGGAGGTCTGGGAGATATTGCCATCCGCTATGGCTATTACCGGTATCAGACGGACGTAATGCTGGTGACGATCGTCATTCTGGTGCTTTTGGTACAGATTATGCAGGGCTTGGGAATGCTGCTGTCAAAGAAAATGGATAAGCGAAGAGTATAGGAAATCGGAAAAAGAGATATAAAAGGAGATATAAGATGGGAAAACACACATTTGGAAGCGAATACGGATTTCAGACAAGAGCAGTACACACAGGGAATGATATTGACCGGGAGACCGGAGCAATCAAACGCCCGATTACGATGGCAAACAGCTATGCGCTCCCCTACGATCCGACGGATCTGAACTGGAGCAGCGCGGGAGGGAACCTTTATACAAGAAACGGCGGTTCGAACCAGCAGTATTTACAGGAGAAGATCGCCAGCCTGGAAGGCGGTGAGGACTGTATTGTGCTTGCCTCCGGCGTGGCTGCTCTATCCGGTCTGTTTTTTGCTCTGCTGGAAAAAGGAGATCACGTTATTTTCTCCAGTGTGACTTATATTGCGGTATATCGTCTTCTTCATGAGCTTTTGAATCACAAGTTTGGCGTGGAGACAAGTCTTGTGGATACTTCGGATGTGGAAAATGTAAAGAAGGCGATACGGCCGAATACGAAACTGATCCATATTGAGACGCCCGGCAATCCCACGCTGACGGTATCGGATATCCGGGCAATCGCCGAGGCTGCCCATGAGCATGGGATCTTACTGTCCGTGGACAATACCTTTGCTTCGCCGTATAACCAGCGCCCGATTGAACTGGGGGCAGATTTTTCCATAGAAAGCCTGACGAAATTTATCAATGGTCACGGAGACTCTATGGGCGGTTCCATTACCGGGAGGAAAGAATACCTCGATAAAATCCGCGCCCAATCGCAGGTGAATCTTGGAGGAACTATCAGCCCGTTTAATGCATGGCTGATTATGCGCGGCGCGGTAACCTTTCCCCTCCGGATGAGGCAGCACAATGAGAACGCTCTTGCGGTGGCAAAATGGCTGGAACAGCAGGAATGCGTCAGCTTCGTGGCATACCCGGGACTAAAGAGCAGCCGGGGATATGAGACCGCTGTGAAGCAGATGAATCCAGGCTTTGGGGGAGTGCTCTCTTTTGGATTAAAAGCAGATCACGATACCCACAATCAGTTTGTAAGCCATCTGAATGTAATTACCTCTGCGGTATCTCTTGGGCACGACGAAAGCCTGATCGTATTTTTGGGAGAAGACGACGAACGACAGTATCTGTATCCGGATGAATTTTCCAATGGATTTTTCCGGTTTTCGGTAGGAATAGAGGATGTAGAAGATATTATTGGAGATCTCAGACAGGCTCTTGGCAAATGCGGGTTCAAAACAGGCGGGGAATAAAAGGACATGAAATCTATCACAGTGAATGAGCTGGAGAAGCTGGATCCGGAAAAGATTACAATTATTGATATCCGAAAGCAGGAGGATTATCAGAGAAATACGATTCCGAATGCAATCAACGTTCCCACAGAGACCTTTCAGGACACCATACCGGATCTGGATAGGGCAAAACCAGTATACGTCCTGTGCTATACAGGTGAGAAAAGCGATGGAGCTGTGGAGCTGCTGGAAGAGGCAGGGTATGATGCGGCAAATATTACCGGAGGCTACCGGGCGTTCCTGCGGCTTAAGTTAAGCCGGATGGTGCAGAACGAATCGGAGCTTGAAGAAAAAAGGAAAGAAATTGAGAGAAGTCTGCTGAAAAAATTCCGGAAATCAATCTGGAGAAAATTTACGAAAGCCGTGCAGGAATACCAGCTGATCCAGGAAGGAGATAAGATTGCGGTCTGCATATCCGGAGGGAAGGATTCCATGCTGATGGCGAAATTATTTCAGGAACTGCAAAGGCATGGAAAGATACCCTTTGAACTGGTTTTTCTGGTGATGAATCCGGGATATAACCAGGACAACTGGAAGATTATTCAGGATAATGCCAGAGTCCTTGGGATTCCGCTGACCGTATTTGAAAGTGATATATTCAATATTGTTGCAGGGGTTGATAAGAATCCCTGCTATCTGTGTGCCCGTATGAGGAGAGGGTATCTGTATTCGAATGCAAAGAGGCTGGGATGCAATAAGATTGCGCTGGGACATCATTTTGACGATGTGATTGAGACCATTCTCATGGGAATGCTTTACAGCGGGAAGATAGAGACGATGATGCCGAAGCTTCACAGTACAAATTTTGAAGGAATGGAATTAATCCGGCCGCTTTATATGGTGAAGGAAGCGGATATTAAGGCGTGGCGTGATTATAACAGCCTTCATTTTATTCAGTGCGCCTGCAGATTTACAGAAAACTGCGCAAGCTGCGGGGGCGGAAGAGGTTCTAAGCGGGATGAGATGAAAGAGCTGATTGCAGGGTTCCGGCAAACCAGTGGTCTGATAGAGGCCAATATTTTTAAAAGTGTCTATAATATTAATCTTCGGACTGTAATCGGATATCAAAAAGATGGGCAGACACATAATTTTTTGGAGAATTATTAAAAAAGGAAGAATGGAAAAGACACAAAAGATTTGCACAGAACCACATAAAAAGCACACATTTCCCTGCTATGCTGAATCACAGCGAAGGAGGCAGTGTGAATGAAAGCATCAAACAGGAAGATTATGCTCTATATTGGAGGCATGACATGTATAAATTGCCAGAATAAAATCGAAAAAACATTAAATAAAACCTATGGTGTGTGCAGTGCCAGGGTCAGTTACCGTGACGGCAGGGCTGAAATTGTCTATGATGAGAAAAAAATTTCCGTGCGGGAGATTAGGGAGACGATTGAAAGCCTGGACTATGAAGTCCTGGACAGACCGCAAAAGCAGGTGCCGGATATTATTCGTACGATATATCTGCTGGCGGTTATTCTTATGCTGTATGTGATTCTGCAGTCCCAGAACCTTCTGAACCGTCTGGTTCCAAGTCAGCTTGCTGACAGTAAAATGGGATATGGAATGCTGTTTATCATCGGTCTGATCACTTCGGTACACTGTATCGCCATGTGCGGCGGCATTAATCTTTCCCAGTGCATTCCCCAGTCTGAACAGGGAGAGGAGGGCGGCGGAAAGCTGTCGGCTTTTCGGGCTGCCTTTCTGTATAATCTGGGACGTGTAATTTCCTATACGGCAATTGGTTTTGTGCTGGGATTGCTGGGCATGATAATCGGCGGTGACGCCCAGATCGGAATGGGGGAGATTTTGCAGGGTATTGTGAAAATCATTGCCGGTGTGTTTATGATAATTATGGGAATTAACCTGCTGGGACTCTTTCCGGGCCTGCGGAAATTTACCATACGGATGCCGCGGACTCTGGCCGTCAGGGTCGGAGTAGAGAGGGCAAAAAGTAACCGTCCATTTTATGTGGGAATTTTGAATGGATTTATGCCATGCGGGCCGCTGCAGGCCATGTGGATCGTGGCTCTTGGGACGACGAATCCGCTGGCAGGAGCGCTGTCTATGTTTCTGTTTAGTCTGGGAACGGTGCCGTTAATGCTGGGGCTGGGTTCTATAGTATCGGCGCTTGGAAAGAAATTTACGAAGAAGATGATGACGGCAGGCGCTGTTCTGGTGGTGGTGCTTGGCCTTGCGATGGTTTCTCAGGGATGTTCTCTAAGCGGCCTGTCTCCCGTCTGGGGCAGGCAGAAAAAAGCGGAGGCAGGTGAAGCCGGGGACGTATCCATTCAGAATACAGATGGTATCCAGGAGGTTCACAGCACACTGGAAATCGGTCGCTATCCCAACATTACTGTACAGAAGGGGATTCCTGTGAAATGGATCATTGACGCCCCAGAAGGAAGCATCAATGGATGCAATTACAGAATGCGGATCCCGAATCTGAATCTGGAGCACACCTTCCAGGCCGGAGAAAATGTTATTGAATTTACACCGGAAGAAATCGGCACGATTCAATATAGCTGCTGGATGGGCATGATTCATGGCAGCATTTATGTGACCGACGATGGAACAGAGGCAGAGGATGTAACAGAAAGTAACGCAGTGGAACAGGAGGCGGCAGAAGCAGTTCCATCCGGATATTCCATTCCGACGGAGAACATTGCCGTTGCGTCCATGGGCGAAGACGAGCAGGGGAATCCCATTCAGAAAGTTGACGTAAGGCTGACGGATCAGGGATTTGAGCCTGCAATCGTGGTGGTGCAAAAGGAAATAAATGTAATCTGGAATATTACGGTGGAAAGGGAAGATGCTGATGGGGGAATTGATTTTCTTGCACCCATGTATTCCACGAAGCTGACGCTGGAAAGTGGAGAGAATCCCCTGTCGCTGTATCCAACGGAGGATTTTGATGTTGCTGTCGGCGATTATAAAGGATTTGCATATCTGAAGGTGGTGGACGATTTGAATTATATAGATGAAACGGCCATTCGGGCGGAAGTGGCGGATTATGAGCCGCAGATTTACCCGGCGTCTATCTATGATACAGGTATGAGCTGCTGCAATTAAACTCAATTTTTATGAAGCTGCCCAAGTTTTCAGGCTTGGGTTGTTTGCATTTCAGAAACGGGAAACAATGGATGGAGGATAAGTGTGGTTCAGACGGTTTTAATAGTGGAAGATGAGAGGATGGTTCGGGAGGCGGTGTCTTCTTATCTGCGGAAGCAGGGCTGTCAGGTTTTCTGGGCAGAGAATGGAAAAGATGCACTGGATATATTTAAAAAAGAGGCGGTCACTTTTGTAATCTTAGACTTGATGCTGCCGGATATGACCGGGGAAGAAATCTGTACCATCCTGCGGAAAAGATCAAGAGTGCCTATTATTATGCTGACAGCAAAGACTCAGGAGGAAGATATTCTAAATGGGCTTCGGATAGGAGCCGATGACTATATCACAAAGCCTTTTAGCTTAAAACAGTTATATGCCCGTATGGAAGTGATACTTCGCCGCACAGGAGATGAGCTGAAGCCGCTTTCGCAGAAATTCAGCTGGAATGCAGATGATCTGGTGGTGGATTTCGAGCACAGAGAGGTTTATAAGAAGGGAAAACCGCTTAATCTGACTCCCAGCGAATGGAAGATTCTGTCCGCCCTGATCCGGCATCCCCAGAAAGTGTATACCAGAGATGAGCTTATTGACCTGGTATTTGACTCGGATTTTAGCGGTTACAATCGGGTGATTGACACGCATATTAAGAATTTGCGCAAAAAGGTAGAGTGTAATCCAAAGTCGCCAGTCTACGTCCGAACGGTTCATGGTATCGGCTATAAGTTTGGGGGTGAAGAGGAATGAAGCAGCACGGCCTTCGAAGCAGTATTATATTCCGTTTTGCTTTGATCGTGGTGGTGGTCATAGCAGTGGTCAGCGTGGCGTCGAACTTTCTGATCAACCGGCAGTTTGAACAGTATGTGGAAGAACAGCAGGGGGTTCGGGCGGCAGAAATGGCGCAGAATCTACCGTTCCAGTATGACAGTGCATCGGATACGTGGAATCTGGATTATGTGCATGGCATGGGAATGTATGCTCTGAATGAAGGGTATATTATAAAACTGTATGACAGGAGGGGAGAAGTCCTGTGGGATGCAGAGAATCATGATATGACCCTCTGCCATCAGGTTATGGCTGTGATTGAAAAGCGGATGCAGGAGGAGCGGCCTGATCTGAAAGGAGATTTTGTCACAAAGCGGTATGAGCTGACAGAAGGAGAGGAGCTGATTGGCTATCTGGATGTCAGCTATTATAGTCCCTACTATCTGAATGAAAATGCGTTTCAGTTTCTTTCGGCCCTGAACCGGATTCTGATAGCTGTAGGCGCGCTTTCTATAGTGGGGGCAATCTTTATGGGATTGCTGCTGGCAAATTATATCGCAAAGCCGATTTCCAGAACGGTAGAGATTACGAAGCAGATTTCGGCGGGAAAGTATAACATCCGATTTCAGGATGAAGTGGGAACGAGGGAGCTGTCAGAACTGGCACAGGCTGTAAATCAAATGGCAGAGAGTCTGGGGCAGCAGGAGGCAATGAGGAAACGCCTGACTTCGGACGTCGCCCACGAGCTTCGGACGCCGCTGGCGAATGTATCCTCCTATCTGGAGATGATGAGCGAAGAAGTGTGGGAGCCGACACCGGAACGGCTGGGTAATTGTTATGACGAACTGCAGAGGCTTTCGGGACTGGTAGCCGACCTGGAGAGGCTGCAGCAGGTAGAAAGTGAGAACCTGAAGCTGGATAAAAGGGAAGTTGATCTGCTGGAGCTTGCGGGTACTGTTGTCAGGCAGTTTGAGACCAGGCTTAAAGCAAAGCGACAGCGCTGCACCGTAGACGGAAGTCATGCGGCTGTGTGGGCAGATGAAAGCAGAATACAGCAGGTTATTACGAATCTGGTTTCTAACGCTATAGAATACACAGGAGAGGGCGGAAGTATTCAGATCCTGGTGGAAGATACCTGTGACTCGGGGATTCTCCGTGTCCGGGACAATGGAATCGGTATTAGTAAACAGGATTGCAAACGGATCTTTGAACGGTTTTACCGTACGGACCAATCCCGCAGCCGGAAAAACGGCGGCGCCGGTATCGGGCTTACGATCGTAAAAACCATCGTTTGGGCCCACGGGGGAAACGTGTCTGTAGAAAGCCGGCTGGGAGAGGGGAGCTGTTTTACCATAATATTGCCAAAAACCAAGATGTAAATGCGGTTGACTTTTCTATATATGCGTGATAGAATAAGCTTTAGCGAATAAAAGCGTTAAAGGGGTAAAGTAAAATGCCGATTACAGAGATATTAGAAGAGAATTGTAGAAAATACGGAGAGGATATCTGTCTGGTGGAGATCAATCCGCAGCAGCCGGAGGACCGCCGGATTACATGGAAAGAATATGAACTGATGGAGCCGACCCCATTTGTGCATTACCGAAGGGAAATTACCTGGAATGTATTTAATGAGAAGGCGAACCGTTTCGCCAATCTGCTCTTGAGCCGTGGAGTGAAAAAAGGGGATAAGGTGGCAATCCTGCTTATGAACTGTCTGGAATGGCTGCCGATTTACTTCGGAATATTAAAAACGGGAGCGTTGGCAGTGCCGCTTAACTTCCGCTATTCTGCCGAAGAGATCGAGTATTGCGTGAATCTGTCCGATACGGACGTGCTGGTATTCGGACCGGAGTTCATTGGCCGTGTGGAGGAAATTGCGGATTCCATTTCAAGGAACCGGCTTCTGTTTTTCGTGGGAGACGGATGCCCGTCCTTTGCGGAGAGCTATGCACAGCAGACAGCAAACTGTTCTGGCACGTCGCCGGACATCAAACTGACGGATGAAGATGACGCGGCAATCTATTTTTCATCAGGAACGACAGGATTTCCCAAGGCGATTCTGCACAATCATGAGAGCCTGATGCATTCCTGCAGAGTGGAGCAGAATCACCACGGACAGACCAGAGATGATATTTTCCTGTGCATTCCGCCGTTATATCATACCGGCGCTAAGATGCACTGGTTCGGAAGTTTTTTGGTTGGTGCAAAGGCTGTTTTATTAAAGGGAACAAAGCCCAAATATATCATGGATGCCATTTCCGAGGAAAAATGTACCATTGTGTGGCTGCTGGTTCCGTGGGCACAGGACATTCTGGATGCGCTTGACCGCGGCGATTTGAAATTAGAAGATTATGAGCTTGACCAGTTAAGGCTTATGCATATCGGTGCACAGCCGGTACCGCCAAGTCTGATCAAGCGCTGGAAGGAATATTTTCCGCATCATCAGTACGATACCAACTATGGTCTCAGCGAGTCTATCGGACCGGGAGCAGTGCATCTGGGCGTGGACAACATTCACAAGGTGGGAGCGATCGGCAAGGCCGGATATGGCTGGAAGACCAGAATTGTGGATGAGGATGGCAACGATGTGAAGCCGGGAGACGTTGGAGAACTGATCCTGCAGGGGCCTGGTGTAATGACCTGCTACTATAATGACGAGAAAGCGACGAAGGAATCTTTGAAGGATGGCTGGCTCTATACCGGAGATATGGCGCAGGAGGATGAGGACGGATTTATTTTCCTGGTAGACCGGAAGAAGGATGTTATCATCAGCGGTGGTGAGAATCTGTATCCGGTGCAGATTGAAGATTTCTTCAGAGCGCACAGTGCGATTAAGGATATTGCGGTGATTGGTCTGCCGGATAAGCGGCTGGGTGAAATTGCAGCTGCAATCGTGGAGATTAAGGAAGGCTATGAATGCAGCCAGGAAGAGCTGGAACGGTTCTGCAAAAAACTTCCCCGCTACAAACGCCCTCACAAATACATATTTGCAGAGGTACCAAGGAATGCCACTGGTAAGATTGAGAAACCGAGACTTCGGGAAATTTACTGTGGCAGACGTCTGGTAGAGATGCAGAATAAAGGTTAGAATTTTGGCGGATAATTTCTTAAAACTTTTCATAACTCAGATAAGCTCTCTGCTTCCTTACGGAAACAGAGAGCTTATTTGTTTGACCTATTGAAAATTACTGCTTATTTGCGAAAATATCCATATATTTTTCAACGACCTCAGACACATACTGCATTTGCTTTAGGGCAACGACGGACAGATGTGGCGTTTCATTTGCCAAAAGAGCCTTCGTGTGCTGTACGGTATAGTCAGAAATCTCTGTATTGACATTAATCTTGGCGATTCCATTACTGATACATTCTTTTACTTTTTCTTCCGGTGTTCCGCTTCCGCCATGAAGTACCAATGGTATATGCAGCGTCTCATTGATCGACTTAAGAATATCCACACGGATATTCGGAGTACCCTTGTATAATCCATGAACAGTTCCGATGGATACGGCCAGGGCATCTACACCGGTTTTTGCTGCAAATTCTTTGGCGGCATCCGGATTGGTATATACTTCTACATCATCTGCGGAGCCTTCGTGGGAAGCTTCGCCGGCCGCCAGACTTCCAAGCTCGGCTTCTACGCTGACGCCATTTGCGTGGGCAACCTCACATACCCGTTTGGTGTTGGCGACATTTTCCTCAAATGGAAGTGCTGAGCCGTCATACATGACAGAGGTGAAACCGCTGCGGATTGCCTGATAAATAATATCCAGATTGTTGCAGTGGTCTAAATGCAGACATACATCAATTTTACGGGTGCGGGCAGCGGCAGCGACGATTGCGCGAACCTCATCCAGAGTCATGTTGGCGAGGTATTTTTTGCCGAATGATACAATAACCGGAGTTTCTTTCTCTTCAGCAGCCTGGAGAATTCCCTTTAGGGTTTCATAGTTATAAAAATTGAATGAACCAATTGCCTTTTTCTGCTGGTAGGCAGTCTGGAGCATGGCATTAAAGTTAGTGAGCATAATAATTCCTCCCATACATAAAATCCTTTTATCAAAAATATAGCAAAAAATGGGGATTCGGTCAATAAATGTTATCTTATGGAACATAATCAGCTCAATAAAAATATTTTGAAAAAAGATGATAAAAAGCTTGCAATCATAGAAAATCATGTTATAATAATAGTAACAGTTACTAATATTGATTTATCGCAAATTATCAAAGGAGGACAAACATATGGAATTAAAGGGAAGTAAAACAGAAGCGAATCTGAGGACGGCATTTGCAGGGGAGTCAGAGGCAAGGAACAAGTATACATACTATGCATCTAAGGCAAAGAAGGATGGGTATGTGCAGATTGCCAGCATTTTTGAAGAGACGGCAGCGAATGAGAAGGAGCATGCAAAGATGTGGTTCAAGCTTCTTCACGGGGGAGAGATACCGTCAACGATGGAGAATCTGGCGGATGCGGCAGCAGGCGAGAACTATGAGTGGACCGACATGTATGCAACATTTGCGAAAGAGGCAAAAGAAGAGGGCTTTGATCATATTGCCTATCTGTTTGAGCAGGTTGGAGAGATCGAGAAGGAGCATGAGGCAAGATACAGAAAGCTGATTGCAAATATCGAAGGCGGTCTGGTATTCTCAAGAGAAGGTGACTGCATCTGGCAGTGCTCAAACTGCGGCCATATCGTGATCGGAAGGAAGGCTCCGGAAGTGTGTCCGGTTTGTGCACATCCGAAGGCATATTTCCAGATCAAGGCGGAGAACTATTAAAATAGAAGGATGTTTCTCTGAAATTAAGCAAATGATTCGGGAAAGCGGCAGTTTTATCTGTCGCTTTTTCTTTTGGCAGAGTATATAATAGGGAATAGAGCTTGGCAGAAAAAGAAAGGCGGAAACGATTATGAAGATTATTATATCTCCTGCAAAGAAGATGAATATAGATACGGATACACTGCCAGTAAAGAAGCTGCCCCGGTTTCTGGATGATGCCAAGGTACTGTGCCGGGAGATCCGGAAGCTGTCCTTTGAGGAAGCAAAACAATTATGGAAATGTAATGACAGGCTGGCAGAGTTAAATTATGAACGCTTCCGGAACATGAATCTGGAGCGTAGTCTTACCCCGGCGGTGCTTTCCTATGAAGGATTACAGTATCAGCATATGGCGCCCGGAGTATTCAGTGAAAGAGCCTTGGAATATATTGGTGAACATTTGAGAATTTTATCTGGCTTTTATGGAATGCTGGAGCCCTTTGACGGAGTGACGCCCTACCGTTTGGAGATGCAGGCGAAGCTGTCCGTAAGGGGAACCCAAAATCTGTATGATTACTGGGGCGACAGATTGTACCGTGAGCTTGTGAAAGAGAAGGATATGATTCTGAATCTGGCTTCAAAGGAGTATTCGAAGGTTATTGAAAAATACCTGGCGCCGGAGGATGGTTTTATTACGGTGGAATTTGGTGAGCTGATGGCTGGCAGAGTTAAGCAGAAAGGAACCCTGGCCAAGATGGCGCGGGGCGAGATGGTAAGATTTATGGCGGAGAATCAGGTGCAGGAAGCAGAAGAGCTTAAGAAGTTCCGGGCGCTTGGATTCAAATATAATGAAGGACTGTCCTGCGAAGACAGGATGGTTTTTGTGGCAGATTAGAAGGTGTGAAGGAATTATGGCACGGGGTGCAAACCAAAAGTTAAAACTACTGTATTTAATGAAGATTCTTCTGGAGCGAACGGACGAGTATCACAGCATGACTATGCCGGAAATAATCAGCGCCCTTGAAGAATATGGCATTTCTGCCGAACGTAAGAGCGTTTATGGGGATTTGCAGCTGCTAGAGGACTACGGCCTGGATATTGTGGGAGAGAAGAATGGCAAGTATTACCGCTATTATGTGGCGAGCCGGGAGTTTGAACTCCCAGAGCTGAAGCTTCTGGTAGATGCAGTGCAGTCCTCCAAATTTGTGACGGAGCGCAAATCCAATGAACTGATCCGGAAAATTGAGCATCTGGGAAGCATCCATGAAGCAAGGCAGCTGCAGCGTCAGGTCTATGTGTCCGGAAGGATTAAGACCATGAATGAAAGTATTTACTATAATGTGGATGAGATTCACAGCGCCATTAACAGCAATGTGAAGATTCGTTTCCAGTATTTTCAGTGGAATATAAATAAGGAAACAGAGCTGCGTCATGGCGGCAGATTTTACTGTATCAGTCCATGGGGCGTGTCCTGGGATAACGAAAATTATTATATGATTGGCTATGACAGCGAGGCGGAATGTATTAAATATTACCGGGTGGACAAGATGCTGAATCTTTCAGCATCAGAAGAGCCAAGGGAGGGGAAGAGGGCCTTTGAGGAGCTTGATATGGCAGCGCTCTCGAAGAAGACCTTCAGCATGTTTGCCGGCAGAGAACAGTATGTGAAGCTGGAATTTAAAAATGAGATGGCCGGCATCGTCATCGACCGGTTTGGAAAGGATATTTCGCTGATCAGGAAAGGAAGGGGTT
The DNA here is from genome assembly GCA_030524585.1 of Eubacteriales bacterium. Lineage (GTDB taxonomy): Bacteria > Bacillota > Clostridia > Lachnospirales > Lachnospiraceae > Claveliimonas. The sequence continues at coordinate 85,420 of JAUNGJ010000002.1, forward strand.
CTTTTGTGATCAACGTGAATGTGGCGGTCAGCAGACAATTTCTGGCCTGGATCATTTCCCTTGGAGACGGAGTGCGGATTCTTGGACCTGAGACAGTAGTTGAACAGATGCGGGAGGAAGCGGTAAGATTAGCGGCAGTTTATGGAGGAACATTATGATAGGAACAATTGTAAATACCTGCACGATTGCGACGGGTACGGTAATCGGAAGTGTGGTAAAAAAAGGAATTAAACCAAAGTATCAGGATTCACTGTTTAACGCCATGGGTTTTGCGGCAACAGCGCTGGGGATCAATGCGGTGGTGAGCCATATGCCGGATAGTAATTACCCGGTGCTTTTTATTGTCAGTCTGGCAGTCGGAAGTCTGTTTGGCGCAGTGATTGATCTGGATGCAAGATTCCAGAGGCTGGTGACTAAGTATGCATCATCCAATCTGGGGCAGGGATTATCCAGCGCGGTGCTTCTCTACTGTATCGGTACCTTATCCATTCTGGGACCGGTGATGAGCGCCATGTACGGGGATAATACGTATCTATTTACCAATGCGACGCTGGATCTGGTGACATCGATGGTGTTTGCCTCTACCTATGGCATTGGGATGATTCTCGCAGCTCCTATTCTGTTTATATGGCAGGGAAGTATCTATCTGCTGGCATACTACGGTGCGGGAGGGTTCTTCTCCGATGATCTGATGTGCGAGCTGTCAATTGTGGGCGGCGTGCTGATTGCAAGCTCAGGACTTGGCATTCTGAAAATCAAAGACTGTAAGACCCTGAATATGCTTCCGGCGCTGCTGGTACCGATCTTATTCTTTGTAATAAAAAATACTTTACTTTAGTATGCTACCATGCTACAATACTACTTGGTTAGCAGAATGAAAAGTGGAGGGATTATTATGAAAAAGAAAATCATTGCAATTATGCTGTGTATGGCTATGGTACTTTCTATGACAGCCTGCGGCGGAAGCGATTCCGACAGCGGGGAGAGCAGTAACAGTACAGAGACAGAAAGTGATGTGGATTACATCAAGGATAAGGGAACGCTGATTGTTGGTATTACCGAGTTCGCGCCGATGGATTACAAGGATGATTCCGGCGAGTGGATTGGATTTGATGCGGACATGGCGAAGCTGGTTGCTGAGGAGCTGGGTGTTGAAGCCGAGTTCGTAGAGATTGACTGGGACAACAAGATCATGGAGCTTGATTCTCAGAATATCGATGTTGTCTGGAATGGTATGACACTTACCGATGAAGTTACCTCTTCTATGGAGTGCACAAAGGCATACTGCAATAACGCACAGGTAGTTGTGGTTCCGGCGGATAAGAAAGACGCGGATCTGACAGAGCTTACCTTTGCAGTTGAGGCTGGTTCAGCCGGTGAAGCGGTTGCAGAAGAGAATGGATACAATGTAAATTCCGTGGCATCTCAGGCAGATGCACTGATGGAAGTTGCTTCTGGGACATCTGATGCGGCTATCATCGACCTTTTGATGGCAGGCGCTATGATCGGCGAGGGGACAAGCTATCCGGATCTGATTCATACAGAGGAGCTGACAACAGAGGAATATGGTGTTGGCTGCCGTAAGGGATCTGATCTGGCAGAATATATCAACGACCTGTTTGCTAAGACTTATGAAGATGGCAGAATGCTGGAGATCGCTGAGGAGTACGGCGTTCAGGAGGCTGTAGTAGAGCAGTAAAAGTCTGACAGAGCAGCCAGACATAAGGAGAATAATGCGTGGAAGGCAGAGAGCACACCGCTCTCTGCCTTGTGTGCTTGTTGTCAGAACAGATACACATATCACATATGAGGGAGAAAGGAATATGTTTGGAACAGTAACACTGGAATTGATGAAAGGTCTGTGGACCACATTTCAGATATTTATTTTGACACTGATATTTGCGCTTCCGGCAGGATTGATACTGGGACTTGGAAGTACCAGCAGATGGAAGCCTCTCCGGTATCTGATTCAGGTATTCGTCTGGATCATCCGGGGGACGCCGCTGATGCTGCAGCTGATCATTATTTTCTACGGGCCGGGTCTTTGGCTTGGACGGAATATCTGGAGTGGAAATGAAGCGGGCCGTATCACGGCTACGGTGGTAGCGTTTGTAATTAATTATGCCTGCTATTTCTCCGTGATTTTCCGGGGCGGCATTGAGGGCGTGCCGGTTGGTCAGAGAGAGGCCGGGCAGGTACTTGGCATGACCAAGAGTCAGATATTTTTCAAAATTACGCTGCTGCAGATGGTGAAACGTGTGGTACCGCCGATGTCGAATGAGATCATCACATTGGTTAAGGATACTTCTCTTGCGCGGATCATCGCTGCTTATGAGCTGACGTTTGCGGGGTATTCCTTTATGAAATCAGCAGGTCTTACCTGGCCGCTGTTCTATACGGGCGTATTCTATCTGGCGTTTGTAGGAATCCTTACGCTGCTGTTTAACTATATTGAGAAGAAATTGTCTTATTTTAGGTAGGAGGTGCGGATAGAATGGCGATTTTGGAAGTTAAAAATATTGAGAAACATTTTGGAAGCACCAAGGTACTGAAGGATGTGAGCTTTTCTCTGGAAGAGGGGAATGCGCTGGCGATCATCGGCTCGTCCGGTTCCGGTAAGACCACCCTTCTTCGGTGCCTGAACTTTCTGGAGAAACCGAATCAGGGAATGATTTCGGTAAAGGGCGAGACGGTATTTGACGCCTCCCAGCCGGTAAAGATGAGTGAACAGGAGCTTCGGAGCAAGCGTCTGCACTTTGGAATGGTATTTCAGGCCTTCCATCTGTTCCCACAGTATACCGCACTGGAAAATGTCACCCTTGCAGAGAAGCTTCTTGCCCAGGAACGGGAAGATTATAAACAGAATAAGAAACAGATCCTGGCGGAGATTGAGGAGCATGGAAAGGAGCTCTTAGACCAGATGGGACTTGCAGACAGAGCAGGACATTATCCACATCAGCTGTCCGGAGGACAGCAGCAGCGGGTGGCAATTGCACGGGCGCTGGCGCTGAAGCCGGATATTCTGTGCTTTGACGAGCCGACATCGGCTCTTGATCCGGAGCTGACCGGCGAGGTGCTGAAGGTAATCCGGGGATTGGCGGACCAGAAGACTACCATGATCATCGTCACGCATGAGATGGCCTTTGCCAGAGATGTGGCGGACCAGATTATTTTTATGGATGAGGGATACATTGTGGAGCAGGGAGAGGCGAAGCAGGTCATCGACAATCCGAGAGAAGAAAGAACCAGACAGTTTCTGTCCAGATATTCCCAGGGATAGAGGCAAAACCAGATTATGATTTGTAAAAGGCAGTGCGCCGTAAGGTGCAGCTGCCTTTTGCTTATGTCATAGGAAATGTACAATCTTTTTTGGCGTAAAAAAGAAATGATCTTTATGCAAAATTTCAAATTTTGTTAAAAATAGAATGGATTTTTCTTCTATATTGTGAATTGAATGGATGCAGATCAAAGATTAAAATAAATGACGGTGATGAAAATGGAGCAGAAAAAGCGGGAATATCTTTTTGATAATTATAAAGTTTTATTAATTGTATTGGTGGTCATTGGACATTTTATCGAACCATGTTATGACCAGAATCCTTTTTTGTATGAGCTGAAGTGGGGAATTGTGGCCTTCCATATGCCGGCATTTATTTTTATTTCCGGCTACTTTTCCAAGAAAAATCCGTCGATTAAAAAGCTGATTGGCGGTCTGGTCATTCCCTATTTTGTATATGAGATCATTTATTATCTTTTATATACCCTGATTTTGGACAAGGATACGGAACTGTATTTTACCAGACCCAAATTTAGTCTGTGGTATCTGATGGCATTATTTGTGTGGCGTCTGGCTGCACCTTTGGTGAGAAAGGTACCGTATCATATGATTCTTTCTCTTGGGGCAGGACTTCTGATTGGACTTGTGGGGCTTGGCAACTTTCTTTCGATACCGAGGATTGTTTTCTTCTTTCCGTTTTTCCTGGCAGGAATGGAATTTGACAGCAGCTGGCTTGCTAAATTCCGCAACAGGGAAGGATACATTGGAGCGCTTGCGATGCTGGGGACGCTGGCAGTATTTCTGTTTACGGATGAATACCACCATCGGTTATCTGTAAAAATTTTTTACGGACGCTATTCTTATGGGGGATTGGGTCTTGGAACGCTGGAGGGAATCCTGATCCGGATGGCCTGCTACGCAATTTCGTTCCTGCTGATATATCTGTTCATGCTGGTGCTGCCGTCCGAGAAAAAATCCTATTCTTATCTGGGAGAACGAACGATGGCGGTCTATATTTTTCATGGATTGATCTACAGCTGCCTGAAATATGGCTCGTCAATTCTGGCATCTGTGGAGAGCATGGGGGAGAGCCTGCTTCTGATTGTATTCTGTCTTGCACTGGTTTGGATAGTATCCAGGAAGCCTTTTGTCCTGCTTACGAATAAGATTGCGCATATGGTATAATATGGATATATGGGAGGAATTGCAGATATGGAACACACATTTACAGATAGCTTATTTCGTTTTATAGAATCGGGGCCGACGCCGTTTCACGCAGTGGACAGCATGAAGCGCACGCTGGACAGAAAAGGATACAGACAGCTTTTGGAGGGAGAATCGTGGGAGCTTTCGGAGGGCGGGAAATACTATGTTATTCGCAACGGATCATCTCTGATTGCATTTCGTATTCCGACCGCTTCTCTGCGGGGCTTTCAGATCATGGCAAGTCACAGCGACGCGCCATGCCTGAAGATTAAGGAAAACCCAGAGCTAAGGTCGGAAAATGCCTATGTGAAGCTTAATGTGGAAAAATATGGCGGTATGCTGTGCGCATCCTGGTTTGACCGTCCCTTATCGGTAGCGGGAAGGGTTATGGTCCGAACAGAGGATGGTATTGCTGCAAAGCTTGTGAATGTGAAGAGAGATCTTCTGATGATCCCAAGCCTTGCGATCCATATGAACCGGGAGGCTAATGAAGGATACAGATATAATGCACAGAAGGATCTGCTGCCATTATATGGACTATCTTCGGAAAATGGACAGAAGCCGGAAGACCTCATGGAAATGATTGCCCGGGAAGCCGGAATAAAAGAAGAGATCCTGGGAAGTGATCTTTATGTGTATAACCGGATGGCGGGAACGGTCTGGGGGGCGAATCGGGAATTTATGTCTATCGGAAAACTGGATGATCTGGAGTGCGCATTTGCATCTATGAAAGGCTTTCTGAAAGCAGAAGAGAGAGAGCGTATTCCAGTTCACTGTGTCTATGATAATGAAGAAGTAGGAAGCGCTACGAAACAGGGAGCGGCATCTACATTTCTGGCAGATACGCTGATCCGAATCAATGAAGCCCTGGGAGGAAATGACGGAAGCTACCGGAGAGCGCTCGCATCCAGCCTGATGCTGTCGGCAGATAATGCTCATGCGGTACATCCTAATTATCCGGAGAAATCCTGCCCCGGCAACCGCCCGCTTATCAATGGAGGAATTGTAATTAAGTTCAGCGGAAACCAGAAATATACTTCTGATGCAGTGTCGGCAGGGATGTTTCGGAAGATCTGTGAGGCGGCAGCGGTACCGACTCAGGTATTTACCAACCGCTCAGATATGGCAGGCGGGTCTACGCTGGGAAACATTTCCGGCACGCAGGTTGCGGTGAATTGTGTAGATATCGGACTTCCCCAGCTGGCAATGCATTCCAGCTATGAGACTGCGGGAGTTGAGGACTTGGGATATTTGATTCGTGCTGCAAAAGCATTCTATGAGTCATCGATAGAAGAAACAGGATATGGAGAATACAGAATATCTGCCGTTGGCTAAGTGATTTCGGAGAATACCTTGAGAGAATGGCGCTGGATTTTTATATTTATCCAGCGCCATTCTTTGTATGATCGTTTTAGTTTGCTTCCCATCTTCCGGAGGCACCGCATGGAAGTATCAGACCAGTGCTGGAGACTGGAAGACCAATTTCCTGGGATTCTACAGTTCCCTTATAGGATTTGAGCTCGGTGCTCAGCATATAGGTAAGTACCGCCGGCGCTAATCCGGTGGTGTATGAATTTACCAGAAAGAATAAAGGTTCATCGGAAAGAATATTGGTACACAGCCTGATAAATGCATGTATGGAATCTTCGATCTTCCAGATTTCCCCTTTTGGACCCCTTCCATAGGAGGGAGGATCCATAATAATGGCATCATAATGATTTCCTCTGCGGATTTCCCGCTCTACAAATTTGACGCAGTCATCTACCAGCCAGCGGATCGGCGCATCTTTGAGTCCGGAAGATACAGCGTTTTCCTTTGCCCAGGTTACCATGCCTTTAGATGCATCTACATGGGTAACCTTTGCGCCGGCAGCAGCAGCTGCCAGGGTGGCGCCGCCAGTGTAGGCAAACAGGTTCAGTACTTTGATTTCCCGCCCGGCCGTTTGGATTTTCCTGGAAAACCAATCCCAGTTGACTGCCTGCTCCGGGAACAATCCTGTATGTTTGAAATTAAAGGGCTTCAGATTAAAGGTCAGAGTCTTATAATGGATAGACCACTGTTCGGGAAGATTGAAAAATTCCCATTCGCCGCCGCCTTTTCTGCTGCGGTGATAGTGGCCGTTCTTATGTTTCCAGCCTTTTTCTTTTCTGGGAGTGTCCCAGATCACCTGTGGGTCGGGACGGACCAGAAGGTAATCGCCCCAGCGTTCCAGCTTCTCACCCCTGCTGCAATCTATTACTTCGTATTCTTTCCATCCATCTGCAATCCACATAATCTATCCTCTCTACCGCTTCCGCGCGGTGTTCTTTTTGTGTCTGTCGCTATGCGTATTCATTTTACCATGCCATCTTATAAAAGAAAAGCGGGAATTTGCTCCTGATAAAGGAGAGTTATATATAAATATCTATAATACGGTGATATATAGAAAATATTTATAAAATAGTGTATATATAGAGCTTGTCTATTTGAAGAAATATGGGTAGAATTATATAATAGATTTAAAAGAATAATGTTTACCACAGGCACTTTTGATGATAGAATATATCTATAAGTGAAAGAATGTGGGCGAGAAAGGTGGAAATAAAATGATTACAGTCAATGCAATGGGCGATAACTGCCCGATTCCGGTAATTAAGACAAAGAAAGCCATGCAGGCGCTGACAGGACCTGAAACAATTGAGGTTCTGGTAGATAACGAGATTGCGGTTCAGAATGTGACGAAGATGGCTTCCTCCAGTGGCGGCAAAGTTACGTCTGAGAAGCTTGGAGAGAAAGAATACAGGGTTGTGATTACTATGGAAGGCGCTCCGGCTGCAGCAGAGGAAGACGGCGCTGCGTGCATTCCTGACATAAGAGATAATACGGTTGTAGTAATTTCTTCAGACCGCATGGGAAGCGGCAATGATGATCTGGGTAAGGTTCTGATTAAGGGATTCATCTTTGCGGTTACACAGCTTGATACGCTGCCGAAGACAATGCTGTTTTATAATGGCGGCGCTACGCTTACCTGTGAAGGCTCTGATTCGCTGGAGGATCTGAAGTCTCTGGAAGCACAGGGCGTTGAGATTATGACTTGTGGTACATGCCTTGACTACTATGGATTGAAAGAGAAACTGGCGGTTGGTTCTGTAACGAATATGTACAGTATTGTGGAGAAACTGGCGGGAGCAGGTAAAATATTAAAGCCATAAGTGCCGGTAGGGCAGAATTACAATATACCTGTCAGGTATATTATGAGGATATAAGCTCAGACTACTAATAGATTCCTGCGGTTCGATGCCGCAGGAATCACTGAGTTTATAAGGATTACCCGAAGGAGGATTTTTATGAAAAGTAACGTTAAGCTGACAAGTCTCAGTAAAACAGCAGGCTGAGCGGCAAAGATAGGTCCGGAGACCCTTGCTCAGGTTCTGAGTAAGCTGCCGAAATTTCAGGATGATAACCTGCTGGTCGGAATTGAGACTTCCGATGATGCTGCAATTTATAAGGTGACGGATGAGATTGCAATGATTCAGACGGTGGATTTTTTTACGCCTATAGTGGATGATCCCTATATGTTTGGGCAGATTGCAGCGGCGAATTCTCTGAGCGATGTTTGGGCTATGGGAGGAGAGCCGGCGGTGGCGCTGAATATTGTGGGATTCCCTAATTGTCTTGACCCGGCAATTCTGGGAGATATTCTTGCGGGCGGCGCTGATAAAGTGAAAGAAGCAGGGGCGGTTCTGGTGGGCGGACATTCTGTTCAGGATGATGAACCGAAATACGGATTATGTGTGTCCGGATTTGTACACCCTGATAAGATATTTAAGAATTATGGATGCAGACCGGGAGATGTTCTGGTTTTGACAAAGCAGATTGGAAGCGGTATCGTGAATACCGCTATTAAGGCAGATTTTGCATCGCCGTCTGCCATCAGAGAGGCGCAGACTGTGATGGCATCTCTGAACAAGAAGGGAAAGCAGGTTGTAGAGAGGTATGATGTGTCGGCCTGCACGGATATTACGGGATTTGGCCTTCTGGGGCACTGCGTGGAGATGGCATCTGCCAGCGAAGTGACATTTGAGCTTAAAGTGAAGGACATTGCGTATTTTGCAGATGCAATCGACTATGCCAAGATGGGTCTGGTGCCGGCGGGAGCTTACAGGAACCGAAGATATTCCATCAATCAGATTGAGTCTGAAGGCGTTGAGGAGCATTATTTGGACCTTTTGTATGATCCTCAGACTTCGGGAGGTCTGTTGATCAGCGTGAGTCCGGAATATCTCGGTGAAATGCTTGCAGATTTTGAAAAAGCAGGCATGGATACGACGGTTTCGATTATTGGACGGGTATCTGAGAAGAGCGACAAACTGATACGGCTATATTAGAACGAAAGGGCAGGGACGGATGAATAAGAATATGTTATACCGCAGCATTCCGAAAGTCGATGTGCTGTTAGAAAATGAATCAATTCGGGAAATGATAGAACTGTATAGCCGTGATGCGGTTATGGAGGCTATCCATATGGAATTGGACCGATTGCGGGGATTTATCGCCGGATGTGAGGAAGAGGAAAAGGCAAAGGAGCAGATTCTGCTCCTTGTGCCTCATGTTGTGCAGACGGTGGAAGGAATGCACACGCCTAATATGAAGAAAGTGATCAACGGAACCGGTACGGTTCTGCATACAAATCTTGGCCGTGCACCGATCAGCAGAAAGCATATGGAGAAGGCATTTAACATTGTGACCGGGTATTCCAATCTGGAATATAATCTGGAAAAAGGAAAGCGTGGAGAGCGCTATTCCCATTTTGAAGAGCTTCTGTGCAAAATTACCGGAGCTGAAGCGGCGATGGCGGTCAACAATAATGCATCTTCGGTGCTGTTGATTTTAAGCTCCCTTGCAAAGGGAGGAGAAGTGATCGTATCCCGGGGCGAACTGATTGAGATTGGCGGTAAGTTCCGGATTCCGGATGTAATGGAGCAGAGCGGCGCTTCGCTGGTAGAGGTAGGAACCACGAATAAGACGCATTACAGCGATTATGAGGATAATATTACGGAGGAGACCAGAGCGCTTTTGAAAGTACATACCAGCAACTATCGGATTGTAGGGTTTACAGAGTCGGTTACGATTGACGAGCTGGTTCCTCTTGCGAAAAAAATGGATATCCCGGTAGTAGAGGATCTGGGAAGCGGAGTATTGATCGATCTGTCTAAATACGGGCTGTCCTACGAGCCTACTGTACAGGAGTCGATTGCAAAGGGCGCCGATGTCGTGTGCTTTAGCGGCGACAAACTGTTTGGAGGACCGCAGGCCGGTATTATTATTGGTAAGAAGAAATATATCGATATGATGAAGAAGAATCAGCTGACCCGCGCTTTAAGGATCGATAAATTTACTGCGGCGACGCTGGAACTGGTATTGCAGGAATATCTGTCCGAGGAAAAGGCAATTGAAAATATTCCGGTACTCCGCATGATTACAGAGCCATTGGATGAGGTGGCAAGGCGTGCCAGAAGTCTGGCGAGAGCGATTCGGGCTACGGGGATTCCGGCAAAGGTGGACGTGCTGTCCTGCGAATCCCAGATAGGAGGAGGCTCTCTTCCATTGGAGAGGATTCCGAGTATGGCGGTCGCTGTTAATCCGGAGGACATCCGTGTGCCGGAATTAGAAGAGCGTATGCGCTACCTTCCGGTGCCGATTATTCCAAGAACGGTAAATGATACAATTATGCTGGATGTAAGAACAATTGAGAGCGATGATTTTAAGCTGATCGCCGCTGAGATGCAGGAACTGTTTGGTTTGGAGAAATAGAGAATGAAGAATATAATTATTGGAACTGCAGGTCATATTGACCATGGTAAGACAACTTTGATTAAGGCACTGACCGGGCGCAATACCGACCGATGGGAGGAAGAACAGAGACGGGGAATTACCATTGACTTGGGATTTACCTGGTTCGATCTTCCGGGCGGAGACAGAGCTGGAATTATTGATGTTCCGGGACATGAGCGGTTCATCAATAATATGGTTGCAGGAGTCGTGGGAATGGATCTGGTTATGCTGGTAATTGCGGCAGATGAGGGAGTTATGCCTCAGACCAGAGAGCATATGGATATTCTTGGGCTTCTGGGTATTGAAAAGAGTATTATCGTGCTGAATAAATGTGATCTGGTGGATGAAGACTGGCTGGAGCTTGTGGAAGAGGAGGTCAGGGAGGAAATGGCCGGTACATTTCTGGAAGGAGCGCCTGTGGCCAAGGTGTCGGCAGCCACCGGGCAGGGATTGGCTGAGTTAGTTGAGCTGATCGACCGCATGATGAAGGATGAGGTGGTGGAAAAGGACATTACTACCATCCCCAGACTTCCGGTGGACCGGGTGTTTTCTCTGTCAGGATTTGGAACGATCATTACGGGAACGCTGCTCTCAGGCACTATTTCCAGAGACGATACCTTGGAGATGTACCCGATAGGAAGCACCAGTAAGATTCGCAGTATCCAGGTGCACGGAGAGGATAAGGACAGATGCTATGCGGGACAGCGTGTGGCGATCAACCTGTCTAATATCAAGAAACGGGAGATTTCCAGAGGCTGCGTACTGGCGCCGCCGGGCAATATGAAGAATTCGGACCTTCTGGATGTGAAGATGAATATTCTGGATTCCTCCATGCGGGTGCTGACAAACCACACAAGGCTCCATTTATTTACCGGAACCAGTGAAATTCTGTGCAGAGCGGTTCTGCTGGACAAAGAAGAAATCGGGCCGGGAGAGAGCGGATATGTACAGCTTAGGCTGGAGGAAGAGATTGCCCTGCGCAGAGGCGACCGGTTTGTGGTGCGGTTCTATTCGCCGATGGAGACAATAGGCGGCGGCGTGGTGCTGGAACCGAATCCATCCATCCATCGCAGGTTTCAGAAGAATGTTATTGAAGAACTGGAGAGAAAAGAATCCGGTTCGTCTGCCGATGTGATCGAGATGCATATCAAAAAGCATGGAGATGAACTGGTGACGCAGGCGGAGCTTGCAAAGCTGACAGCATTATCATTGGACGAAGTGGTGAAGGATATAGAGGAACTTAAGAATTCCGGGCTGATCCATACCTTCATAACGCGGAAAGACGTCTATGCATGGCATGTGGGGGCGGAGAGAATTACAAGGCAGAAGATTCTGGATGCGCTGGCGTCTTATGAGAAAAAGTATCCGTACCGTTATGGTATGAAGAAGGCGGAAGTGCAGGTGACCTTCCTGAAAAAGATGAAGCCGGTAGTATTTGATCAGTATGTGGAATACCTGGTGCAGGAGGGGATTCTCAGGCGTGTGGCGGAGTATCTGTGCACGGCGGATTACAAGGTGTGCAAGGATGCGGTTTATGGTAAGGTGTCCGACCAGATTCTGGATACTGTAAAGAAGGCAAAATATGATTTCATTCGCTATTCGGACATAGAGTTTGCTGATGTGGACCGGGCGGTTGCAGATGATATTCTGAATATCCTGCTGGAAGAAGGTCGATTGGTAAAGGTATCGGATGATCTGTATACTTTGACGGAGTATATGGAGGAAGCCCGGGTAATGATTCAGGAGGAGTTTGCCAAAAGACCGGTGATTACGACGGCGGAGGTGCGGGATTTGTTCCATACAAGCCGTAAGAGTGCGAAGCCGATCATTGAGTATATGGATAGTATTAAAGTAACAAAACGGGCAGGAGCAGAGAGCGAAAGGGTAGCGTACTAATGAATTTGAAACAGTTAGAGGCATTTGTAGAAGTGGCGGAGGGCGGAAGCTTTTCAAGGGCGGCTAAAAGCCTGTATTTGACACAGCCAACGATTAGCGCACATATAGCGTCATTGGAAAAGGAGCTGGAAGTGCGGCTTTTTGTGAGAAATACGAAAGAAGTAAGTCTGTCTCCGGAAGGTCATACACTCTACAAGTATGCAAGTCAGATGGTTAATCTGGAGAAGCGTATTGAAGAGGAATTTGGAGAACGGAGAAAACTGGGAAAGCAGTGTATTACTATAGCAGCTTCCACGATTCCGGCTCAGTATCTGCTTCCGAAGATTCTGGCGAGATTTAATGAAAAATATCCCGGCGAACAGATTCGTCTGATGGAATCGGACAGTTCGCGGGTGGTAAATCAGGTGGTAGAACATATGGTAGACATCGGATTTACCGGAACGGTGCTTGAGAAGAAGCATTGTAAATACATTCCGTTTTATAAGGATGAACTGGTTATTATCACACCGAATATAGAAATATATCAGAAGAGAGCAGAGACGCCGATGGACATTTCCTGGATTGTGGATGAACCGGTTATTATGAGAGAAGAAGGCTCGGGAACAAGAAAGGAAGCGGAGAAGCAGCTGCGGGGTGCGGGAATCAGGCCGGAGCAGCTCAATGTAATTGCAAGTATCGAGAATCAGGAGACCATTAAGAAATCTGTCTGCGGCGGAATGGGGATTTCGGTGCTGTCAAAATTGGCTGCTGCGGATAAGGTGGAAGATGGAAGCGTTCTGTCATTTGCTATTCCGGGAGCGGATAAAGGACGCGATATTAATGTGGTATATAATAAGAACTATCAACTGTCGGTTTCGGCGGATCGGTTTTTGCGAACGGTGAAAGAAGTTTATCTGGATAAACATGATAGATAGATATGGTATAATAGCGCGAATTGAGGGAAAATAATATGATATATATGGATAACGCGGCAACCACTATGTGTAAACCTAAGAAGGTGATAGAAGCAGTAGCATCTGCCATGGGGTCTATGGGAAATGCAGGGAGAGGAGCTCATGGGGCGGCATTGAGTGCTTCGAGAGTAATCTATGATACCAGGGAGCTGCTGTGTGACTTTTTTGGAGGTACAAATCCAAAGCAGGTGGTATTTACCAACAATTCAACGGAGAGCCTGAATATTGCGATAAAGGGTCTTCTGAACCCGGGAGATCATGTAATCACAACGATGATGGAGCATAATTCGGTCCTGCGCCCATTATATGAGATGCAGGATAAGGGCGTGAAGCTTACGATTGTTGAGAGCGACAGGCAGGGGATCACGAATATTGATGATATAGAAGCGGCGATTCGGCCGGAGACAAAGGCGATTGTGTGCACCAATGGCTCGAATTTGACGGGAAATTACGTGGATGTTGAGAAAATCGGCGGGCTTGCAAAGAAGCGGGGAGTGCTGTTTATAGTAGATGCATCACAGACGGCGGGAGTGTTTCCGATTGATGTGCAGAAGATGCATATCGACGTACTGTGCTTTACCGGACATAAGAGTCTGCTGGGGCCGCAGGGAACCGGTGGGATGTATGTGAGAGAGGGGCTGGCCATTCGGCCTTTGAAGAGTGGAGGAAGCGGTGTTCAGACCTACAGCAGAAGCCATCCGTGTGATATGCCGACTGCGCTGGAAGCAGGTACGCTGAACGGACACGGAATTGCCGGACTCCATGCGGCGCTGGAATATTTGAACGAAGAAGGGATTGACCGCATCCGTGCCCGCGAGCAGGAGCTGATGTGGAGATTCTATGAGGGGGTTAAGGTGATTCCGAATGTGAAAATATACGGAGATTTCAGTACGAAGGACAGATGCCCGATTGTAACCCTGAATATTGGTGATTATGATTCTTCAGAAGTCAGTGATGCTCTTCTGATGGACTATGGGATTTCAACCAGACCGGGAGCCCACTGTGCGCCGCTGATGCATAAGGCGTTGGGTACAGTAGAACAGGGCGCGGTGAGATTCAGCTTCTCCCACTATAATACAGAAGAAGAAGTAGACGCTGCCATTCGCGCAGTTTGGGAGCTGTCGGTGGATGAAGATTAGCTGAAAGACAGGGAAAGATACGGCGGTAAGGAGATAAATAATATGAGAAAGAAAGAATTGAAGCTTGTAATTACGTTTCATACCACGACAGATGCCATGGCAATGGAGAAGGCCTGTAAGCAGGCAGGAGCTCCGGGGCGGCTGATTCCGGTTCCGAGGGAAATATCGGCAGGCTGTGGATTGGCGTGGTGTGCAGGCTTAGATGAGCGGGAGGCTGTTCGGAAAGTGATGGATGGTATGGGACTTCAGGAGCAGGATGTGCATGAAGTGATGGTTTAAATGTTTGCATATTAGGGACGAAAGTAATATAATATATTCGTTAATAAGACAGAAGGAGAAAATGCTATGGGCAAACATTTGGTTATTGATGCGGATATGAAGGAAAAGTGGCCATATACACGGGTTGGATGTTTTCAGTATAAAGTCACGGTAGAGAAGAAGAATGAAGAGATGTGGAAGTATCTGAAAAAGGATATTTTCAAGAAGACAAAGGATAATATCTTCGATTATGGTGTAAATGATATTCCGAATATTAAAGAATCAAGAATGGCGTATAAGGCTTTTGGAAAAGATCCGAGCCGCTATCGTGTTTCTTCGGAGGCTTTGGTCCGCAGAATCGGTCAGGGAAAAGGCCTCTATGAGGTAAATACAGTAGTGGATGTGAACAATCTTATTTCTATTGAGTCGGGATTCTCTGTAGGATCCTACGATACGGCTCATATTGCGGATGAACTGGTTTTCCGTGTTGGAAAAGACGGAGAGACCTATAAAGGGATTGGCAAAGCCGAAATCAAGATTGATGGACTTCCGGTGCTTGCAGATGAAGCAGGAGCCATTGGCAGCTCGACCAGCGATTCTGAACGCGCGATGATAACGGAAGAGGCGAAAGAGGTTCTGACATTGGTTTACTCATTCTCTGATAATAAGGATCTGGAGAAGGCAATGGAGTATGGAAGAAAGTATCTGGAGCAGTATGCAGGCGCGATGGATGTAGAGTGCTGGATTGTGGATTAATACAGGAATGTACAGATATAAATAAAGCCCGGACATGAGTCCGGGTTTTTTGTTTCATAATTTTATAATCCGATTACAAAACTGTCCAATAAATGCGGAAGAAGTTTGCTGCTGTATTCGGATAATGAATATTTACCCTTAAATAACGACCAATCATATAAAACGGCGCGCTCAAACATGGCGTAGACCTTCATTAATTCAGCGGCAGTGGAAGTGTCCCGGAACTCTCCCCGGTTCAGTCCCTCCTGCATGATCTCGGTCAGCCAAATAAAATAAAACCGTTTATGGTCGGATAATGACCGCTTATCTTTGGTAACGAGCTGTGCTGAGTACAGATAAGCAATCAGAGTGTAGTCGATACTGGTTTCTATCATGTAGAAAAGCTCATGGTTCAAAAAGAGCAGCTTATCATAAGCAGACAGATTCGGATCAATCACTGCAGCCAGTTCTTCGTATTTTTCATCAAATAGATAGGAAAGCGTATTTAAAAGGCCTTCTTTGCTCTTGAAATAATGATAAAAGGTTCCTTTTGAAGTCTTGGAGGCTGCGATAATGTCTTCAACGGTGGTCTCGTCGTACCCGTTTTTATAAAAAAGATTCCATGCTGCTTTGACGATACGGCTTTTGGTTGATTGGCGTTTTCTTGGCATAATTATCAGTCCCTTCCTTTGGCGTGGCTGCAAGTACGGCGCTTAATTTTTATATTGACAAAAGGGCGGATTCCGTAAGAAGCCGCCCTTCCGTTGTTTCCTGTGCTATTATATCACAAATTATCCAACTAAGAAACCATATTTTAATGGATCCTGTGCATCAATCAGGTAAGTAGCAACACCTGTAAGGTAAGCAGAGCCTGTGATCATAGGAATAACTGCATCAAAATCACCAATCTTAGTTTCTTCTTTGATAACACCCTTGAATGTGGTTCCGATGAAGCTCTCGTAAATAAATTCTTCGCCTACAGCAAGCTCTCCCCATCCGTGAAGGGTGGCAAGCTTAGCGCTGGTGCCGGTTCCGCATGGTGAACGGTCTGCCTGAGCATCTCCGAAAATAACTACGTTTCTCATGGTAGCTTTGTCTGGATTAGGGGTTGGTCCATAGAATTCAACCAGGTCTACTTCTGTAATATCCAGTGTCGGATGCTGAATCTCAACCTGTTCATTGATCAGGTCACGCATCTTCATGCCGAGCTTTGTGTATTCCGGTACGGTCTGAGCATTGATCTCGCCAATGTCAAGCTTGGTAGTATCAACCAGGGCGAAGAAGCTTCCGCCGAATGAAATCGTATAAGGAATCTCTTTGCCGTCTACGGTAACTGTTAAATTGTCTTTGTAAATGAATGCCGGAACGTTTGTAAGAGTAACGCCCGTTACCTTTCCGTTCTCTACGATAGCAGTGGTGCGGATGATTCCTGCAGGAGCCTCCAGAACTACAGAGTTCTCGCCTTCATGCGACTCTACAAGACCGGCCTCGATTGCTACGGTAACAGCGCCGATGGTACAGTGTCCGCACATGTTCAGATATCCGCCTGTATCCATGAACATTACGCCAAGATCAGCTTCATCGCTGACTGGTTCGCAGAGGAAAGCGCCAAACATATCGTGGTGTCCTCTTGGCTCAAGCATCAGAGCGGTACGAACATGGTCATAATTCTCTTCCATCCATTTTTTCTTTTCGATCATGGTGTTTCCTTCCGGCTCAGGGAAACCGCCAATGACCATACGGCAGAACTCACCGTTTGTGTGAGCGTCAACTACCTGCAGCTGAGCTTCGAAACGGTCAAAATTCACATTTGCTTTTAATTCCATTGTGTATTCCTCCTCTTTTTTTATATGATTTATAGATAAATCCTATAAATTTCAAAATTAAATATATGAAAAATATTGATAAAATCTATATCAGGTATTCTATTAATAAGAATGAAAATGATAAAGCGTTAACAAATAGACCGCATTCTAGACCGTGTTCTAGTATTTCGTCTAGTACCGAGTTCACTTTTCTTACCCTCATTATGCGGTAAAAACCTTGAAAAGTCAACGGTTTTTTGCTATTATAAAAAATATAAAAAGGTGTTGAAAAACAGAGGATTATATGCTATTGTTAAGGAACCTGAGATAAATTATGGGGGTAGTTGGGTGACTGGTGTGCCTCCTAGTCTTCAAAACTAGTGTGGGGCGTTAGGAGCGTCCCGGGTGGGTTCGATTCCCACATGCCTCCGCCAAAAGAAAAACGGCGATTGTCAAAAAAACGACGCGATTTATTTATAGATTTTTTTTATAAATAAGTAAACGGAATAGGGAGTAATATTTCGTTTTTTACTTAGAATAAAAAGTATGAGAAAAGGAGATGTGTGTCATGGGAAATGTACAGATTTTATTACGTCAGCACGTAGGTGCTCCATGTGCTCCATGCGTTGAGGTTGGAGCAGAAGTAAAAAAAGGTACACTCATTGCTACACCAACAGGACTTGGCGCCAATATTTTTGCCAGTGTGTATGGTAAGGTAACTGAGATTACAGATGACAGAATTATCATCGAGCCTGCTCCGGAGCAGCCGGATGAGTTTGTGCCGATCGACGTACCGGAAGATGCTTCTAAGCTTGACATGGTGAAAGCAGCTGGTGTTGTCGGACTTGGAGGAGCCGGATTCCCGACAGGCGTTAAGTTGAACATCAACTTGGCAGAGACGGCGATGGGAGAGATTGATCCGGAGATCAACCCGGAACTTCCGGCTGATTTTAAGCTGGATTGTGAGAGAGGTTATATCCTTATTAATGCGGCAGAGTGTGAGCCGGGACTTGCACATAATATTCAGCAGATTGAAGAAGAGTGCGATAAGGTAATCCGCGGAATCAAATATGCAATGGAGATTACGAACGCTGACAAAGCAATCATTGCAATCAAGAAGAAAAACCAGAAGGCGATCAAGACACTGCAGAAAGCGTTGGAGAGTGAGCCGGCAATCAAGATGCATCTTATGCCGGACATTTACCCGATGGGAGAGGAAAGAGCGGTTGTCAGAGAGTGCCTTGGCGTGAATCTTACAACAACGCAGCTTCCGTCTGCGGCTAAGTCTGTAGTAATCAATCTGGAGACGGTCTGCAAGATTGCAGAAGCCATTGATGAGAAGAAGCCCTGCATCAGCAAGAACTTAACCGTTCGCGGAAGAATCAAAGGCGGCAATGAAGCACATGTATTTATGGAAGTTCCGATTGGTACCAGTGTTGGAGAACTGATTGAGAGGGCAGGCGGCATTGACGAGCCTTATGGCGAGATTATCATGGGCGGAGCTTTCACGGGTAAGGCAACGGAGATGGATGCGCCAATTACCAAGACGACCGGTGGTATCATCGTTACAGTTGAGTTCCCGGATCTTCACGGAGCGAATGTAGGTATTCTTGTCTGTGCCTGCGGCGGTAATGAAGAGCGTATGCGCGACATCGCTGCCAAGATGAACGGTAAAGTCGTTTCCATGTGCAAGTGTAAGCAGGCGATCGAGAACAAGCCGGGCGCACCGCTGAAATGTCTGAGACCTGGTAACTGTCCGGGACAGGTTAAGAATAACATGCAGTTTAAGAAAGATAAGTGCGAGTACATTATTATTGGTAACTGCTCTGACTGCTCTAATACGGTTATGGCATCCGGACCGAAGATGGGACTTAAGGTATTCCATCAGACAGACCATGCGATGAGAGCGGTTGGCCATGCGCTGTACAGATCACTGAAGGTATCTAAGCAGGTTAGCCAGGATATCGATTTCTAAGATTTATGGTATTACCGCTGCGGACGGTAACGCCGGAAGGAGACCCCCGATTTTCCGGATGGCGGTAAGGTATAGGGAACCTGACCGGATCTGCGGCTGTATATATACTTTTCGCTATCTTCTGAAAAGATAACGAAGAAACAAAACAAGGAGGGAAATAATATGTCAATCACAGCTGAAACAGCTAAAGCACATGCTCATGATCCTGCAGTACTTTGTTGTAGAGCCGAAGCAGGCATTACAATTGAGCCGGCAAATCTTGAAGATCCAGCAATCTTTGATGATTTGGTAGATTCAGGATTATTGAACCTCGATGGTTGCTTAACTATCGAAGAAGTTTTGGGAGCAAAACTTACAAAAACTTGTGATTCTCTTGCTCCGCTGACCGCTGATGTATTGGATGGCGTTAAGGCTCCATCTGCACCAGTTGAGGAAGCACCGGCAGAAGTAGAAGCACCAGTTGCACCGGCTGCACCGGTAGCACCGGCTACAGCAGCAGTAGCAACAGCAGGCGGAATGTTGAAAATCCACATCGGAGAAGGTAAGGATATTGACCTTCAGATTCCGGTAGGCGCACTTGGCGGAGGCGCTGAAGTGGTAGAAGTACCGGCTGCAGCAGCAGTAGAAGGTACAGCAGCTCCGGCAGCAGCAGAAGTCGGAGAAGAAAAGGTTGTAAGATCTTTAACAAGAAAACACTTTAAGATCACAGAAGTAAAGAGAGGACCGGAGACAAAGATCGAGGGAACAACTCTCTACATCCGTGAAGGAATTGAAGCAGACGTTATCGCTGATCAGGAACTGGTAAAGGATTTCCATCTGGAAATTATTACTCCTGAACTGTATCACACATACTCTGAGACTATCATGGACGTTCAGCCAATCGCTACAAAAGAAGGCGATGCGATCGTTGGTGAAGGCGTTACAAGAGTTCTCGACGGCGTTGTTATGATGCTGACAGGTGTTGATGAAGGCGGAGTTCAGATCGGTGAGTTCGGTTCTTCAGAAGGATATCTGGATGAGAATATTCTTTGGGGCCGTCCGGGATGCCCAGATAAAGGTGAGATCTTTATCAAAGGTAATGTTGTTGTTCAGGAAAAGACCAACATGGAGCGTCGTGGACCTATGGCTGCTCATACAGCATTTGATATCATTACACAGGAAATCCGTGAAGTTATGAAGAAGCTTGACGAGAGCCTGGTAGTTGATACTCAGGAGCTGAAGCAGGTTCGCCGTCCTGGCAAGAAGAAAGTTGTAATCGTTAAGGAGATCATGGGACAGGGAGCTATGCATGACAACTTCATCCTTCCTGTAGAGCCTGTTGGTGTACTTGGCGCAAGAGCAAACGTAGACCTTGGTAACGTACCGGTTTGTGTATCTCCATTGGAGGTTCTGGATGGATGTATCCACGCACTTACCTGTATCGGACCTGCATCTAAAGAGATGTCCAGACATTACTGGAGAGAGCCATTGGTTCTGGAAGCACTTCATGATGAAGAAGTTGACCTTTGTGGAGTTGTATTCGTAGGTTCTCCTCAGATCAATGCAGAGAAGTTCTATGTATCTCGCCGTGTAGGCCACACCGTAGAGATGATGGATGCAGACGGAGCTTTCGTTACAACAGAAGGTTTCGGAAACAACCACATCGATTTCGCAAGCCATATCGAGCAGATCGGTATGAGAGGAATCCCGGTTGTTGGTATGTCTTACTGTGCAGTACAGGGCGCGCTGGTTGTTGGTAACAAGTACATGCAGTACATGGTTGATAACAACAAGTCTGAGTCTGGTATTGAGAACGAGGTACTTGGAAATAATACTCTTTGCCCAGAGGATGCAGTTCGTGCACTTGCTATGCTGAAGACTGCTATGGCAGGAGAAGATGTAAAAGCTGCTGAGAAGAAGTGGAATCCAAACGTTAAGGCTACAAACGTTGAATTGATCGAAGCTGCTTATGGCAAGAAGCTTGAACTTGTTGAGAACGAGCAGTCTCTGCCGATGAGCGAAAAGCGTAAAGCAAAATACGATTAATTCAGGTGTTTGAAGAATGAATAATGAACGTTTGAAGTATGGCGACAAGATCATTTATATGGAAGGCGTTGTGGTTGATGTTGATGATTGCAGTATCAGTGTTGATCTGAAAGGACGTTTGGGGTTTTTAAAGGCTCCGAAGCGGATGTTTATCTGCGATACTGAACCGAAGATCGGACA
The DNA here is from genome assembly GCA_030524585.1 of Eubacteriales bacterium. Classification (GTDB taxonomy): domain Bacteria; phylum Bacillota; class Clostridia; order Lachnospirales; family Lachnospiraceae; genus Claveliimonas. The sequence goes on from JAUNGJ010000002.1 coordinate 106,683, forward strand.
GGAAGTGGGATGGAACATGAGCTTTCCGGAACAGCTGGGACCTGAGATAAATGAGAAATACGTCAGCAATATAGAAAAAGAACGGCGCAAACAAGAAGAAATGCGCGAACGTTTGGATAATAAGGAGGTCTAAAAATGAGTTTAACGGTTGTTAAAGGTTTACAATCAGAAATATTCGTTCCTATTACTCCACCGTCAGTATGGACTCCTGTAACAAAAGAGCTGAAGGATATGTCCATTGCTCTTGCTACAGCAGCAGGTGTTCATAAGAAAGATCAGGAAAGATTCAATCTTGCCGGTGACTTCACATGGAGAAAGATAGAGAACACAACACCATCAAGCGAGCTGATGGTATCCCATGGTGGATATGATAACAGTGATGTTAATAAGGACATTAACTGTATGTTCCCAATTGACAGAATTCATGAATTGGCTGCAGAAGGATTCATCAGAGCATGTGCTCCTGTTCATGCAGGATTCATGGGTGGTGGCGGAAACCAGGAGAAATTTAAAGGTGAAACTGGTCCTGCTATCGCAAAGATGTTCACAGAAGAGGATGTTGACGCAGTAATCCTCACCGCTGGATGAGGTACCTGCCACCGCTCTGCAGTATTGGTGCAGAGAGCGATTGAAGAAGCTGGAATTCCTACAATTATTATTGCAGCTCTTCCTCCGGTTGTTCGTCAGACCGGTACTCCTCGTGCAGTTGCTCCGTTGGTACCTATGGGTGCTAATGCAGGTGGACCGCACAATGTTGAACAGCAGACACAGATCGTAAAAGCAACTCTGGAGCAGTTGGTTGAAATCCAGACACCTGGAAAGATTGTTCCATTGCCATTCGAATATGTAGCAAAGATCTAATACGTGTGAATGTGTAAAGCATTTTCTTACGTATAGAAAAGTGTCTATGAAGGGCAGATGTTATGCATCTGCCCTTTTTTGAAAAAACCAATGGCGATATATTGGAATATAATCCGATATATTGTATAATAGGATTAAATACAGTAATAAGTGGAGGTGACTAAAATTGGCTGATGAAGTAAAAGACCTGAGACGTTTGGTAATAAAGGCCTTCCATATGAATGAGGTGGAATGGGGCGAGCACAATGATATTACTACGGATGGACATATGACAGTCAGCAGGGAGATGATAGATGAGCTTGTGAAAGAGGAGGAATATATCGAAAGCATTGATATTCAGATCATAAAGCCCGGAGATCATGACCGCTGGACGAACACTATTATGGATATTGTGCCGATTTCTACGAAGGTTCTTGGTAAGATCGGCGATGGGATTACCCATACGATTACAGGCGTATATGTGATGCTTACAGGTGTGGATGTGAACGGCAAGCAGTGCCATGAATTTGGCTCTTCAGAAGGGAATCTTAAGGAGCAGCTTTATCTGAACCGTGCCGGTACACCGGGAGACGATGATTATATTATTTCTTTTGACGTAACGCTTGCGGCAGGCATGGGACAGGAGAGGCCAGGACCGACGGCAGCACATCGCGCATGTGATAAGTTTATTCAGAGCTATCGCAATAAGCTGAAGAAATTCCGGGGCGACAAATGTACAGAGCGTCATGAATATCACGATATTGTGAGACCGGGGAAGAAGCGTGTGCTGATTATCAAACAGGTTGCCGGACAGGGCGCTATGTATGATACCCATTTCTTTGCGGATGAGCCGTCAGGTGTGGAGGGCGGACGTTCTATTATTGATATGGGCAATATGCCAATTATGGTAACACCGAATGAATACCGGGACGGAATTATCCGTTCTATGCAATAAGGAGGCGAAGGATATGGGAATTGGACCGTCAACCAAAGAGACATCATTACATCATTTTAGAGATCCTTTGCTGGAGGTAGTTGCAGAGGACACGGATCTGGATCTTATGGGAATACTTCTGGTAGGTACACCGGATGACAATAAAGATAAGATGCTGGTGGGAACGAGAGCTGCGGTATGGGCAGAGGCAATGCGTGCGGACGGCGTTATTATTTCCTCCGACGGATGGGGAAATAGTGATGTGGATTATACCAACACCTGTGAGCAGATCGGTATCAGAGGAATTCCGGTAACTGGCTTGAATTTTAGCGGAACAGTAGCGCAGTTTGTTGTTGTGAATGATTATCTGGATGGAATTGTAGATATTAATAAGAGCGCAGATGGTACAGAGACCAATGTTGTAGGAGAGAACAACATGGTTCGTCTGGATTGCCTGAAAGCAAAAGCGCTTCTTAAGCTGAAGATGAGACAGAAGGATCAGCAGGAAGGAAGATAGTCTGTAACAGGAATCGGGGAAAATTATGCAGAAGGACGCGTCAGTGGCGCGTCTTTCTGCATATTAGGGTATAAAGAAAAAGCACGGCATATCGCTATGTCGTGTTTTTTCTTTGGTATGTCATTGAGAGGTTTTTCCTCGTTGCATTGCAGCCTGTATTATATACAAAGCTTGGGGAATGCTCCTCTTTAAAGAGGGAATTATATATAAATTGGAGTTGGCTGTCACACGGTATTCTTGGGGAAAAATCGGTGACAGAATAACTGCAATAACAACCAATATAAAAAAGGCAGTTTCCCTATTGGAAAACCGCCTTTGGTTTAATACTTTATTAGTATAGCATGTAATGCAACAAGTGTCAAATGTTATTTGATTAAAAATATTTTCTATTATTATTTGTCAAACATCGGAGCGATAGGCCCATAGGTGATTTCGGGATGATTATCAAGCATCCATTGTTTAAAACTGTCAGCGTCACCTTCGGTGAAGCATGATTTGTCGAGCATAACGCCTTCGCTATATTCATCAGTTGCCAGTTTGAAAAACGATTTGGCCTCTTCAAACTTCAGGATTTCTTTCCATTCAACTTTATTATTAATCTTTCCGTTGATATACAGGGAGATATTTTTCTCACCGACAATTACTTTACATGCCCAATCCTTGCCGTCGAAATATTGCTGCCTGGTTACTCGAAATGTTTTGTCGGCATGCATCCATCTGAAAAATATTCCTCTGTATACTGCGACGAACGTCAGGAAAGCTCCGATTGTCTGCCATCTCGCAGGAGCATCTACCATTTTAAAGTATATCCAGCCAAATACTCCGGCGGCAAAAATGAAGCAATATACATAAAAAATAGGTAATTTCCAGAACTTAGGAGTTGCCCACTTATCAAAACGTCTTCGATCCATTACATATTCATTTATGAACATATTACTATCCTCGATTTCTTTCATATCAATTCCCTGTTCCGGAACAGAAAATTGTAATTCTTAAATTATATAAATGGCTGCCCGGTCAGGACAGCCATCTATGTAAATAAAATTCGTACTTGATATTTGCTTAAGCTATTCCAGCCTTCTTATCTTTGTTAGCAGCGCTAAGCAGTGAGTAAGATGTCCACAGAAGAACTACGCAAATAAGGTTAATCAGCCAGAACATTGGCAGGCTTGTAACGAGCTTCCAAGCGATAAATACACCGATACATCCACCGATAGCATTACCAACTGTATGTGCTACGTCGTATCTGTGAGTCTTGATGAACTCGATAGAGCAGGCTGGCATCAGAACAGCACAGGATCCCATAAATACTGGGAAGCAGGCGCCGGCATCAACACCAAGTAACAGACATGTAGCCATACATGGTGCATACAGACCAAAACCGATGTCCATCAAAGCGCCCCATAAGATGTTCAGAGCAGCGGCAACGATCAGCTTCCAGCCTGACAAACCGGTAGCAGTACCGATAATTCCGAATGGTCCAACACCCATGTTCTTGCAAAGCATGATAATGGCAAGAGGAATCATAACGGTACCAAGAGCGTATCTGATCTTGTTACGTGGCCATTTTGTTACGATAGTAGCGAATCCGAAAGAACCGATAGCTGCACAAACGTACATAATCCACAGGAACAACGGATCACAGTCTACAGAGGCTGTGAAGATAAATGCCTCGAAAATAACCGGGAAAGTATCTCCGACATTCAGAGTACCCGGAATATCGATATCATCGATCTGGTTGAATAATTTGTACATAAATGTAGATGGTGCAAAAGAACCACAGCCAAGTGTATCAAGGAAGTTGGCGATAATACCTACCGTAAATGCAGATGCCCACTGTTTGCCGGTTGCGCTTTTGAGCTGCTCCATACGGTTCTTGCCGATATCAGCGATAAGTCCGATACCGGTTCCGGCAGCCAAAACACCAAGTAAAATTTGAATTGCTAATAACATGTTTTCTTTACCTCCTCCAGATTAGAAAAATATGAAATTGTCAGTGAATTTAGATTTCATAACCGCCCCCGATTGCAATTATTAAAAAAATCTTAATTCGTTATAATTGTAACATTTTTGCTGGTAAAGGTCAACTGAAACATAGAAAAAATAAATTGATTAATTGGACAAATTGAATAAATTTCAGAATAAATAATCTGCAGATATAAAAGACGGCTTCCCGATATTGAGAAGCCGTTCCTGTCGCCAAAATTCTAAAATTCAGCGTCTCTTTTTACAATTGATACTGCTCCGGCAGCGCTGTAGGCAAAAAAGATTGCTGCACATGTCCATCCAAGCATTTTCTTTCCCTCCCTAATTTAGAATCCTTTTATTTCATTCCTTCCAAAAGTACTATAGCACAGACGGAATGATTTGCAAAATGCTGTTTTTTCATATTCGGTATAAGGGATTCTAATAGAGAGCGGACTCTATTTTTTCCCGCCTCTGGCGTCATTGAAGAACATGATTGCGCAGATAATCATTACTATGCATACCAGATAGGTAAGCAAAGTAAGGGGCAGGGATGTTACGATAAATCCGGCAATCAGTACGCCGATAACTCCGCTGATGATCATTGGGATGGTGGCACCTCTGTGATATTTGCCTTCTTTCACAAAGGTGATTCCGGCAGAAGGCATCAGGTATGCACAGGAACCCATCATTACCGGGAATGCCACATCCGCGCTCATGCCGAGCAGTAGAACGAGAGCCATACATGGGGCGTACAGACCGATGCCGGCAGTCATAAGTGCTCCCAGGAAGAAGTTGGCAACAACACCTACAATCAGCATTGCACCGGATAATCCTCTTGCGGTTCCGATAATGCCAAATGGGCCGAAAGCGTTAATCTTACACAGAGTGATTGCGGCTACGATAATCAGGGCGATACCCATGATGACACGAATCTTCATAATGTCCAGCCTGGAGATAATTTTAGCGCCAATGGTAGCTCCAATTGCAGAGGCAGCAATCATAAGTACCAATGTGAGAGTATCCATCTCGATTCTCTGAATAAAAATGGTAGCTTCGGTGATGACCGGAATAGCGAAAGCTACATTCAGGGTACCCGGGATCAGATCATCGGAATTGGATTTGGTAAATTTCCAGGCGGTCGTTGCAATTGCGAAGCTTCCGATGCCCAGAGTGTCAAAGAAGTTGGCGACAGCGCTGATGATTACATTGTGCGCCATTTTGTCCTTCTTGAGTTCTCCTTTATGGGCAAGGACATCTTTCACTAATATAATGAAAAAGATGGCGGTATAGGCCCATAGGATGATAAGTAGAATTGTTGCTGCATTCATAGATAAGTCCTCCTTTAGATAAAATATATAAAAGAAAAAGGCGTATATCAATTCATATGTACTGATAGCCGCCTTTAGCCTTTTTGAAATTGAGTTGTTTCTATTTTATAAAACCAAATACATTCAGAATTACAATAACCATAAATACCGGAACTACTACCATGGTAAGAATTTTGTCATACAGGGTAATTCTTCCATGCTTTCCGTTGTTGGTAAGCTCCTTCTCATATTCCTTGAAGCCCCATACTTTGGCAACGAATAAGCAGACCAGCCAGCATCCCAGCGGAAGCAGTATGTATCCGGTAAAGGAATCCAGCCAATCGTACAGCCCTAATTTCATCATGCCGGATACGTCCAGCCATGGAAGCTGTACACCGCTTAAAGCGCCAAAACCGAGGGATACGAAAATGTTGCCGATGCCAATGATTACTGCGGTCAGGATGGTTCCCTTCTTCCTTCCCAGCTTACATTTGACTTCGAAGGTGCGGATGGCGATCTCGAAGAATGTAAATAAGGAAGAAATAACTGCAAATATAATTGCCAGGAAGAAACAAATACCGATAATTCTTCCGCCCGGAAGTTTGCTGAAGATATCCGTCATTACCAGGAAGATCAGCGCAGGGCCTTTCTGGACATCGACGCCTGCCGCAAATGCAGACGGGATAATAACGAATCCTGCAAGGACGGCTGCCAGAGTATCGAATACGGATACCATAATCGCGTCGGATCTCAGATTGTTTTCCTTCGGAATATTTGCGCCCAGTGTAGTAAAGATTCCCCATCCGATTCCGACGGAGAACAGTACCTGGGTAGCCGCCTGGGCAAATACGGAAAAGTTAAATTTGCTGAAATCCGGAAGCAGGTAATACTTCAGGCCTTCGATTGCGCCGTCTGTGACAAATAATGCCCAGATACCGCAGACAATCAGAAATACAAACAATGCCGGGAGAAGAACCTTGCTCAGCTTTTCCACTACATTGGTAATTCCAAACAGAAGCATAATGCAGGTGAAGGCCAGCAGGATCAGCGCCCATACAATCGGCTCGACAGTAGAGGTTGTAAAGTTGGTGAAAAAGGCCTGCTTGTCGGAACCGAAGTCGCCGCTTATGATGTACTGTGCGGCGTATTTCATAACCCAGCCGCCGATAACTACATAGTACATATTGATCATCAGAGTGCAGACAACGGCGATCCATCCGACAAAGCCCCACTTTTTATTGACGTTCTCAAAACAGGTTACCGTATCGGAAGCGCTGTGACGGCCGATAGCGGTTTCCATCTCAACCATTGGATGGGCCATCAGAGCAATGATGATAATGTAAACAATAAGGAAGATGCCGCCGCCTCCCTGATAGGCCAGGTAGGGGAATTTCCAGATATTTCCAAGTCCGATAGAAGCTCCAGCGGCAACCATCAGATAGCCGAATCTCGAATTCCATTGTTGTGTTTGTTTGGTGTTGCTGCTCATAAATTACACACTCCAATCTTTTTGATATAAGAAATAGAAAAAGGATGCTCTTCACTTCCTGTGAGAGCACCCTTGCCTATCTCAATCCTCTTTATTGAGTATACGGCACTGTGAAATAAATGTCAAGAAGAAAATAAGAAAATGTAATGAAGGCATTAGAAAGAATTATGGCAAAAGCTGCCGATGGATATAAGAAAACGTAATATCAGTATGATAAAACCTCGTTTCCCAAATGCTGAAAAGATTATTATAATTTAAATCAGAAGGAAGGCATTGTCATTTGGTTAGAGGAGGTATTGAGATGATTGGATGGACAATAGTTGGGGCTGTTGCACTTTACGGAATCGCATCTGTAGTTAAGAGCGAGTTATAGAGATTCGTATTTTAGAACGAAAGTAATAGAATGTCATACGAAAAGGCGTAGATTCATAAAAATGAATCTACGCCTTTTTTCTCCCTGTTAAACAAAGGGTACGGTTACTTTTTTCTATGTAAATCTACCGATTAATCTGCATCTGGGGCAGTGGCCTTGTCAAATATCTCCAATGCCTTAGCATTCGGCGCCTCTGTGAATTTGGCTACCAGGAATGCGATCAGTAAGCTGGCGATAAAGCCAGGAACGATTTCGTATACTCCGGTAGAGGCGGTAAGCCCTGTCAGAAGCCAGCCGAGATCTACCACAAATCCGCTGATAACACCTGCAACTGCGCCCTTATAATTGAATCTTCTCCAGAAGAGCGACAGAAGAATGGTTGGTCCAAAGGATGCTCCGAATGCACCCCATGCATTTTCTACCATATTCATGATGGCCTGGGCTCCGGAACCCTTGGAGCTTGCGATCATAAATGCAATAACAGAAAGAACCAGTACCAGAATACGTCCGACCATCAGGGTTTCTTTTTCGGTGGCTCCTTTGCGGAAAAATGGTTTGTAAAGGTCCGCCGTAAAGGAGCTGGAGGCTACAAGCAGCTGAGAATCCGCTGTTGAAATAGAGGCGGATACAATTGCTGCCAGCAGGAGCCCGCAGATAGCTGTCGGGAAAAACCTACGGGACATAGCGATGAATACCAGACTCTGTTTTCCTGTGGTAAGCAGTTCTTCGCCCATGACCATTCTGCCGAAATAAGCAACCATAACTGCGGAAAAAAGTGAAATGACTACCCATACGATTGCTACTACAGAAGACTTTTTAATCATGGAAGGCTTTTCAATGGACATGAACCTTACCAGAATATGAGGCATACCAAAGTAGCCAAGTCCCCAGCCAAGTCCGGTAACGATCTCCTGCCAGCTTGCACTGAACAGGCCTCCGCCGAAGGAACACTGAGTTACTGCGCCGGATGCTGCATCCGTATATTCGTAAACAGTTTCCAGAGCTGCCGGATCAAGCAGCGCCCGGTGACAGAAGAATACTACCAGAGGAACCAGCATCAGGGCAAACATCATAAGCATACCCTGGAAGAAGTCGGTCCAGCATACGGCTGCAAAGCCGCCAAAGAATGTATATGCAATTATAATAAGTAAGAAGACGATCATTGCAACTCTCGGAGAAATATCCGGGAACAGTGTTGAAAATACGGAAGTTCCTGCTACCAAAGCTGACGCCACGTAGATAGTATATGCAAATAAGAAGATCAAAGCACATACAAGCTGCAGAACTCTTGAATCTACAGCAAACCGGTTTGTCAGATACTGTGGAAGCGTGATGGAATCATCCGCAGCCTTGGAGAAGGTACGAAGTCTTTTGGCGCACAGGATCCAGTTCGCGGCAGTACCAATACCGAGACCAATACCGATCCACATCTGTCCGAAACCAAATGCAAGAATAGAGCCTGGAAGTCCCATCAGAAGCCATGCCGACATGTCGGAGGCCTGAGCGGATAAAGCGGCTACCCAGGGACCCATAGAACGGCCGCCGAGGAAAAAGTCCTCAGAGTCTTTGTTGGAGCCGTTAAAGTAAAATACCAGAGCTACGCCCAACAGAATAGCAAAATACACAACGAAAGTAATTATTTCCCAATTCATAACATTCCCTCTTTTCTGTAGATAATTTTTTAACTATTAATCCTACTTCCATGATAGGCCTATATTATACAAAAGTCAACAGAAAAATTAAAAAATGTAATGATGCCATAAGAAAACGTAATGACAAAATGGGTCAATAAATGACAAAAAAGATCAAGCGTTGTATGTGTGATTGGAATGAATGAAAAAATGACAACCACTGAAAAAGAGGTTGCCACTTTACGTTGAAAAAATGGATTTGGCAGATATTAATTTATTGATTAGCGCAATATTAATCAATCGTCCAGCAGAAAATCTTTTGCGTATTTCAGGAAGATTTTTGTTGCGGGGGACAGCTCTTCCTGGGAAGAAAACGCAAGCCCCAGCTGTCGGTAAGATCTCGGTACGATGGGCCGCGTCACAAAATCACCCGTCTGTCCTCTGAGAAGGAGTCCCGGAAGAATGGTGAGCCCCAGCTCGTGCTCTACCATGGAGATGGAGCTGAACTCATTAATTGTAATATATCGGACATCCGGTTTGATTTTGTACTGCCTTAACAGGCGGTGAATCTCATTTCCCGGCGTGTATTCGGTAATAACGAAGGGCACCCCCTGAAACCATTCCAGTGGAATCTCGTCGTAGGCTACAAAAGGATGGTTCTTGGGAAGAACGGCATACAGCGGGTCGTCCATAACCGGGAGAAACTGATAGCTGTGCCCTTTCTGGTGGCTGATAAAGCCAATGTCCACACGCCGTTCCTGAATCCAATCCGCAAGCTCATCTTCATCGCCTTCAATTACTTTGAAAAGGATCTCCGGATGACTTCGCTGAAATTCCCGGATAATCTTGGGAATCCAGTGGATGGAGCAGCTGAGGTAGGTGCCGATCTTGATGGTTCCTTTCTGTGCGCCTTTTAGGGAAGCGATTTCCTGATTGATAACTTCGTCCGCATTCAGCAGTGCGCGTATGGATGGAATCAGAGATTTTGCTTCGCTGGTCAGAGTTACGCCGTGATTATCCTTTATAAATAAAGAAAAACCTACTTCCTTTTCCAGTGCCTTCATCATCTGCGTGATGCCTGATTGGGTATAGCCAAGTTCTTCGCCTACTCGGGTGAAGCTGCCATAATCATCAACGGCAAGCATGACTTTCCATCTCTTGATATCCATTCCCATTTCCCTCCAATGCGTAAAATTTATAGAAATTTAATATTGTTGAAATAATAGTAGCGAAAAAGAATAGAAATTACAATATTGTACATAAAAAAATACAAAAAAAGTGAAAAATAGCTTGAAAACACGGGAGATTTCCTATATACTGAAAAAGCTGTGACATTGATAGCTGTGAAGCGTGAGGTTGCTACTTATTCATAGTAGGTTTTCCGTGGAGCGAATGTCAAGTTAGGAAACTGGCGACAAGTCACTGTACGAAACTATAACGGCCACTGAGATGTGGTAACAACGTGTGAGTTTCTCGCGACACACACGGGAGAGTGTACAGTCACCGCTTGTCGTACTGAAGTTAAAAGTACGAAAAGGAGGCGACTTTTTTTATGGCAAGTCAAGTAATGAGAATCACTTTGAAGGCGTATGATCACCAGCTGGTTGATGCATCCGCAAAGAAAATCATCGAAACTGTAAAGAAGAATGGAGCACAGGTGAGCGGACCGGTACCGCTTCCGACTAAGAAGGAAGTTGTAACAATCCTGAGAGCTGTTCACAAGTACAAAGATTCCAGAGAGCAGTTCGAGCAGAGAACTCATAAGAGACTGATCGATATCATTACACCAACCCAGAAGACGGTAGATGCACTGTCAAGATTGGAAATGCCGGCTGGTGTGTACATTGATATCAAAATGAAAAACAAATAAGAACACAGTAATTCCTAACATTTAGGATGAACACCCGCGCGGTGTTCCGCTGTAAATCAAGGAGGTAATGATAATGAAGAAGGCTATTTTAGCTACAAAAGTCGGAATGACTCAGATCTTCAACGAAGATGGCGTACTGACACCGGTAACCGTACTTCAGGCTGGTCCCTGTGTAGTAACACAGATCAAGACTGTAGAGAATGACGGATACAGTGCTGTACAGGTTGGCTTCGTTGACAAGAAAGAAAAAATCGTGAATAAGGATAAGAGCGGCAAGAAAGAGATCGTTCACCGTCACGGTGTGACAAAGGCAGAGCAGGGACATTTTGCTAAAGCCGGCGTTACAGGAAAGAGATATGTAAGAGAATTTAAATTTGAGAACGCTGATGAGTATGCATTGGCTCAGGAGATCAAGGCTGATATCTTCGCAGTGGGCGACAAGGTTGACGCAACTGCTATTTCAAAAGGTAAAGGCTTCCAGGGCGCAATCAAGAGACACAATCAGCATAGAGGACCTATGACTCACGGTTCTAAGTTCCACCGTCATGCAGGTTCCAACGGCGCTGCATCTGATCCGAGCAAGGTATTCAAAGGAAAGAAGATGCCAGGACAGATGGGTAACAAGAAGATCACGATTCAGAATCTTGAGATTGTGCGCGTAGATGCTGAGAAGAATCTTCTTCTGGTTAAGGGCTCTGTACCGGGACCAAAGAAATCTTTAGTAACAATTAAAGAGACAGTAAAAGCTGGTAAGTAGGCTTTAACTTAGGAAAGGAGGAACGCTAGAGATGGCAAACGTAACAGTTTACAATATCGAAGGTAAAGAAGTTGGTACCATGGAACTGAACGATGCTGTATTTGGTGTGGAAGTGAACGAACACCTGGTACACATGGCAGTGGTAAGCCAGCTTGCTAATAAACGTCAGGGCACTCAGAAAGCGAAGACACGTTCTGAAGTATCCGGCGGCGGAAGAAAACCATGGAGACAGAAGGGAACAGGTCATGCAAGACAGGGTTCTACAAGAGCTCCACAGTGGACAGGCGGCGGAGTTGTATTCGCACCGGTTCCGAGAGATTATTCATTCAAGATGAATAAGAAAGAAAAGAGAGCTGCTCTGAAATCTGTGCTCACCGCAAAGGTTGAAGAGAAGAAGTTCATCATTGTTGATGAGATCAAGCTTGACGAGATCAAGACAAAGAGCATTGTAAATATGCTGAAGGGCTTGGATGTAAGCAAGGCATTAGTAGTATTAGAGGATGGAAATACAAACGCTGAGATTTCTGCAAGAAATATCGCAGACGTTAAGACAGCTAAGACAAATACGATCAATGTGTATGACATCTTGAAATACAACACTGTAGTAGCAACAAAGGCTGCTGTAGAGGCGATTGAGGAGGTGTACGCATAATGGCAAACATTCAGTATTATGATGTGATCCTTAAACCGGTAGTAACTGAGAAGAGTATGGAACTCATGGGTGAGAAGAAGTACACATTTCTGGTTCACACAGAGGCAACCAAGTCTCAGGTGAAGGAAGCTGTTGAGAAGATGTTCGCCGGAACAAAGGTGAAGAGTGTAAACACAATGAACCTTGACGGCAAGAACAAGAGAGTCCGCGGAACATGGAAGTTTGGCAAGACAGCTAAGACAAAGAAAGCGATTGTTCAGCTGACAGAGGACAGCGCAGACATTGAGATTTTCGAGGGCCTGTAGGCTTGACGAAATCAAGCGGGGCGCAGATTGAGTCTTAGTCGGACCCCGTTCGCTGAGATTGGCGAGGTGTTTTCGAGCCTAGCGAGGCGAACATTCCCGCACGAAGTGCGCAGAGATGAATTTGTTTGAAAACTCTGCAGAATATACGGTGCAATTCCGTGAGATAAACAATTAGTATTGAAAGGAGAAGTAATCATGGGAATTAAAACATATAACCCATATACGCCTTCCAGAAGACAGATGACTGGATCTGATTTCTCTGAAATTACAAAGACAACTCCAGAGAAATCTCTGCTGGATTCCAAGAGCAGACAGGCAGGACGTAATAATCAAGGTAAAATTACAGTTAGACACCGCGGAGGCGGAGCTAAGAAGAAATATAGAATTATCGACTTCAAGAGAAGAAAAGACGGTATTCCGGCTACAGTAATCGGAATCGAGTACGATCCGAACAGAACAGCCAATATCGCTCTGATCTGCTATGAAGATGGTGAGAAAGCATATATCCTTGCGCCGGCTGGACTTACAGACGGTATGAAGGTTATGAACGGACCGGAAGCTGAGGTTAGAGTAGGAAACTGCCTTCCTCTTGCAAATATCCCGGTAGGTACACAGATTCATAACATCGAGCTGTATCCTGGAAAGGGCGGACAGCTGGTTCGTTCCGCTGGTAACAGCGCGCAGCTGATGGCAAAAGAGGGCAAATACGCAACACTTCGTCTTCCATCTGGTGAGATGAGAATGGTTCCAATCATTTGCCGTGCATCTGTTGGTGTGGTTGGTAACGGAGACCACAGCCTGATCAACTATGGTAAAGCAGGACGTAAGCGTCATATGGGCATCAGACCTACAGTGCGTGGTTCTGTTATGAACCCGAACGACCATCCGCATGGTGGTGGTGAAGGTAAGACTGGAATCGGACGTCCGGGTCCGTGTACTCCTTGGGGCAAACCGGCTCTTGGCCTGAAGACCCGCAAGAAGAACAAACAGTCTAACAAGCTGATCGTAAGAAGACGTGATGGTAAAGGTATTAAATAATAGATTCAATAGGAGGTAGAACCATGGCTCGTTCACTTAAAAAAGGACCATTCGCAGACGCCAGTCTGCTCAAGAAGATTGATGCTATGAACGCATCCGGCGACAAGTCAGTTATCAAAACATGGTCTCGTCGTTCCACAATCTTCCCAAGCATGGTTGGACATACAATCGCCGTTCATGACGGAAGAAAACATGTACCTGTATATGTAACAGAAGATATGGTTGGACACAAGCTCGGAGAGTTCGTTGCAACCAGAACATATAGAGGACACGGCAAAGACGAAAAGAAATCCAGAGTAAGATAGTAAACAACGTATTTGAAAGGAGGGTTCATCCATGGCAAAAGGACATAGATCCCAGATCAAGAGAGAGAGAAATGCTAACAAGGACACAAGACCTTCAGCTAAGTTATCTTATGCTAGAGTATCTGTTCAGAAAGCATGCTTCGTATTGGATGCCATCAGAGGTAAGGATGTACAGACAGCACTTGGTATTTTAACTTATAATCCAAGATATGCTTCAAGTTTAATAAAGAAATTATTAGAGTCAGCAATCGCAAACGCTGAGAATAACAACGGTATGAGTGCTGATAATCTTTATATTGCAGAAGCTTACGCAAATAAAGGACCAACAATGAAGAGAATCAGACCTAGAGCACAGGGCAGAGCTTATAGAATCGAGAAGAGAATGAGCCACATCACACTTGTGCTTGATGAAAGATAAGGAGGGCAATCATGGGACAGAAAGTTAATCCTCATGGCTTGAGAGTCGGTGTTATTAAAGATTGGG